>QKJO01000194.1 GCA_003249275.1 Spirochaetaceae bacterium | reverse complement strand
GAATTCTGCTCAGTCTGATCGGTACCTATGAATCCACTGTAGGCGGCAACGATCATACCAGACTGGTAACCGAATCTCTCAAGCCCATTCTCAGGAATGGTTTCTCCCTCCTGCCGGTTCTGATCGGTATGTTCGCTCTGACGGCAATTTTTCAGGAAGCAGAGAAGGGCGCTCATGAGGAAGCCCATCAGAAACTGGATCTCAAAAAGGGTGACAAGTTCAAACTCTCCGTCTTTAAGGATCAGATTGTCAACGTATTCCGTTCCGGTCTCATCGGTACCTTTGTCGGTCTTCTGCCCGGCGTCGGCGGCAGCGCGGCTTCCGTGCTCTCCTACACCCAGGCCAAAAACTTTTCAAAAGATCCCGATAAGCTGGGAACTGGTGCGGTGGAAGGTCTTGTGGCCTCCGAAACAGCCAACAATGGTCTCACGGGAGGAGCCCTGATTCCGCTGGTGTCTCTGGGTATTCCCGGTGACAGCACAACTGCCGTACTGATCGGAGCCTTCACCCTGCAGGGTGTTCAGCTCGGACCTCTTTTCATCAACGGCAATCCTCAGGCCTGGAACAGCATGCTCAGCTCCCTGATCATCAGCAACTTCGTGATGTTCTTTCTGATGTTCTTCGCCATCAAGTACTTTGCCAAGGTCATCTTCGTACCCAAGTACATCCTCTACCCCATCATCATCGTCATGTGTACCGTGGGTGCCTATGCCATAAACTACGGTGTCATGTTTGATGTCTGGACTCTGTTGATCTTCGGTCTTCTGGCATGGGCCGGGTGTAAGCTGAAGCTCCAGATTCCCCCGCTTCTGATCGGATTCATTCTGGGACGTCAGCTGGAAGTCTATTTCGTCAAGAGTCTGGAATCCTTCGGTACTTTTACGATCTTCTTCACCAAAAGCAAGATCGCCTGGGTTCTGTGGGCATTGATTATTCTGTCGATTATCTGGTCCATCGTTCTGGACCGGCGGCATAAAAAGCTTTCAAAGAACGAAGAAGCCTGCGGCTGTGAAGACGAAAACTGATGATACAGGCAATAAAAGTTTACAAGGATGATAATGTGGCCGTTGTCGTATCCGGCAGCGGCATGGAGGCGGGGGAGGTTCTGGAGTCTTTCAATCTGACTCTCCGGGAATTTGTTCCCCAGGGACATAAAATAGCCCTCGTCGATATCCCCAAAGGCGGAAGAGTCATTCGTTATGGCGTCCATATCGCCACGGCCAGAGAGTTCATACCCGCAGGGTCCTGGGTCAGCGAGCAGCTGTCCGAGATTCCCTCTTCTCCCGAGCTCAGCAGGCTGAAGTTCGTCAAACCGGCTGAGGTCAAAGCGGACCCCCTGGAAGGGTACACCTTCATGGGCTACCGGAATGCCGACGGGTCTGTGGGGACCCGGAATGTTCTGGGCATCACCACAAGCGTTCAGTGCGTCGCCGGACTGGTGAACCAGTTGGTACGGCGTCTGAAGGAGGAAGAGCTCCCCAAATATCCCAATGTGGACGACATCGTCGGTCTCAATCACGGCTACGGCTGCGGGGTTGCCATCACGGCACCGGCGGCGATCATTCCCATCCGTTCGGTAAAGAATCTCTCCACCAATCCCAATCTGGGAGGAGAGGTGATGATGGTCGGCCTGGGTTGTGAAAAGCTGGAGATGAAGGACCTGGAAGCCTTTCATAGAGAGAAAGGTTCCGCATCCGTATCCACACTGATCATGCAGGATGAATCCTACAAGGGTTATCAGGCCATGATGGATGCGGGTATGGCTCTGGGCCGCAAACACCTTGAGAAGCTGAACAGGAAACAGCGGGAGGAGTGCCCCGTCTCCGAGCTGGTTGTGGGTATGCAGTGCGGCGGCAGCGACGCCTTTTCGGGATTAACGGCCAACCCGGCCATCGGTTTTGCAGCTGATCTCCTGGTAAGGGCCGGCGGTACCGCTGTATTCTCGGAAGTCACCGAAGTCCGGGATGCCGCTCCAGTTCTCGCCGCACGCTGTTCCGATGAAGAGACCTTCAGCAAGCTGATAGAAGAGCTTGACTGGTATGACAATTACCTGAACCTCGGCGGCGCCGACAGGAGTGCCAATACGACTCCCGGCAACAAGAAGGGCGGTCTGGTCAACATCGTTGAAAAGGCCATGGGATCGGTCGTTAAATCGGGCTCCATGAATATTGCCGCTGTTGTAGGCCCCGGTGAAAAGATCACAAAAAAAGGTCTGATCTTCGCGGCTACTCCCGCCAGCGACTTCGTCTGCGGGACCTGTCAGCTCGCCTCCGGGATCAGCATGCAGATCTTTTCAACCGGACGGGGTACTCCCTACAGCCTGCCGGTGGCTCCGGTCATCAAGGTTTCCTCAAGGAAAGAACTGTCGGAACGGTGGTTTGATATCATCGATCTGGATGCCGGACGCATCGCCCATGGTGAAGCGACCATTGAAGAGATCGGCTGGGAACTGTTCCGCCTGATCATCGAAGTAGCCAGCGGCAGGACTCAGGCTGCTGTGGAAAAGCTGAATATTCAGAATGATCTGGTTCTGTTCAATCCTGCTCCCATCACCTGACAGATCATTTTATTTATTATCCCGATAGAGGTTTCCATCCGTCTCTCAGGAGGCGGGT
>QKJO01000192.1 GCA_003249275.1 Spirochaetaceae bacterium | reverse complement strand
ATGCAGACTCCGCCATCGTGGCCATCGGCGACAATATTGAAGCCAGCATCCTCACCACAGCCCTCCTCAAACAGATAGGCATCCCCTACATCATTGCCCGCGCCGTCAACAAGACCCACTATCAGGTTCTGAAGAAGATAGGCGCCGATGAGGTTATTAACATAGAGGAGGCTCAGGGCACCAGGATCGCTCTCAACCTTATCGCTCCCTCCATCATGGAAAAGGTCAATCTCTCCCGGGAGATCATGCTTTCCGAGCTCTATCTGCCTGAGATTTTCGCCGGTATGGTCCTGAAGGATCTGGAGCTGGAAAGCAAGTACTCAATCAGGCTGGTAGCCCTCAGAAGGAGCATCAATCAGATGGATGCGGAAGGTCTTCATATAAGGAAAGAGGTGCTCCTCTTTCCCGGTGAGGACGAGAAACTCCTGGAAGGTGATGTTCTGATAATGGTGGGCGAAGAAAAAAATCTGGAAACCTTCCAGAAGAGCGGGAGCTGATCCATGATAGTCGTCAGTTTAAAGCGCCTGATCATATCTCTTTCCCTTATTCTGAGTTCCACCCTCTTTCTTCTGGTCGTCAGTCTGGACCTGATATCTCCGTTGTCCCTGGGCGAAAGTCTTGAAAAACAGGATCTTCTGTTCTGGGGAATCATCGTCTTCCTCTTCCAGAGTATTATGGGAATCTCCATACTGACAGGCCACAGAAATGTCATCTCCGATTTGAACAGACTGATCAGCAACAAGGATCTGAGTCATCCCCACTCCCGGAAAATCCTGAATCAGCTCGGTCCCCTCGGGCAGGTCATCAGCAGGATGATGAAAGAGCTGAACGAGCTTCTCAGCCTGAGAACCGACAGGATTTCGGCACTGAACAAGGTTGTCAGACTCCTGTGCGACGAATCCGGCAAGTCTCTGGTGGTAAGCGACACCATGGGTACGGTTCTGGGCGTGAGCGAAAGCCTTCTGGAAAAAACAAAGCTCAAACTCTCGGACCTTTCAACAGTCACCGAAGTGCTGCCCGGGATAAAAATTGCCGAAGTCATGGTGGCTCTGGAGAAGAACAGGGACGACTGGAAAGACAGCGGAGATTCGGGCGTCGTGTGTACGCCTGTGTTCGACAAGAGCGGACACCTCAACCTGTGCATCTGGGTCCTTGAGTCGGCAGGATTCATCCAGAAAATAAACCGTCATCCCGCCAATATGGCAGCAAGGAAAAAAATGGTCACCTTCCGCGACCTTATGAAGAGGAAGAAAAAAGAGTAGACCTACAAACCTTTCCAACCGAAACCGGCGCCTTCGGAAGGATAAAGCCATCCATTTTTCTGGATGACACAACCGGCGGCGGGGTCGGAAACAAGCCCCATATGGCCATCCAGATCGGCATAGCGGATATTCTTCCGGCTCAGGGCGAAATGGAGTCCGGCGGCAATCCCTATGGCCGACTCATCCATACAGCCCACCATCACCTCCACCCCGGCGGAACGGGCGACCGCGTCAAACTGGATGGCTTCGGTCAGTCCTCCCACCTTCATGAGCTTGATGTTCATCAGATCGATGAGTCCCTTCTTCACCAGGTGAAAGGCATCCAGCAGAGAGACCAGACTTTCATCGGCCATGACAGGGGTTTCGGAAAAACGGGTTACTACCCCTAGGTCACGGGGCCGGTTTTTGGAGGTGGGCTGCTCAAACAGTTCGATATCCAGATGGGCAGTTTTTTCCAGAAAGCGGCGGGCTTCTTCGATGGAATACCCCTGATTGGCATCAAAGCGGATCTGAATGCGCCGATCAAGGGATGATCTCAGCCGGGAGATCCGCTCCACATCCTTTTCCACATCCAGGCCGCCCTTGATCTTGAGGATTGAAAAGCCCGACTCCACATAGGACCGGGCCTGCATAAGTGTATCATCCACTCCGCAGATGCCGATGGTCATACTTGTCCGGATTCGGCTCCGGTACCCTCCGATAATTTTCCATACCGGAAGATCCGCCTTCTTCCCCATCAGATCCCAAAGGGCGATATCCACGGCAGCCCAAAGGCTGAACAGGCCGGGAGTTCTCTTCTTCAGATCATCCAGGATGCGGGCCTTTCGAAAAGGATCACTGCCCAGCAGAAAAGGAATCTGCTCTCTGGCTTTCAGCTCGATATCATCCGCATGCTCCCCGGTGACGTGTGGATCAGGAGCGGCACAGCCCCAGCCGCTGTAGCCTCCCGAACTGATCCGTATAAGGACATTCTCGGCCTTGTCAAAACAGCTGTAGGCGACTTCGTAGGGTTCGGTGAGTTCAAGATCGAGCCTGTAGATCTCAACGGATTCAATTTTCATTCAGATCTTCCTGATGAGAGGGATAAGATCATCCACTCCGTGATAGAGGGGAGCCACCGTCTTCCGGCCGCACTCCTTCTCCACATCCCGGCAGACCGCATCGATCTCGGAGGGAGAGATCCCCTCATGATTGACCGTGACGGCGATAACCGGCTTCTTCGACAGAAACTCGGCGATATGGATCTGATCGTTCAGGGGGTCCATGGGATACCCGGCAAAGCCGTCGTACTCCCTGCGCCGGGGGGCATGCTGCATGATGATGCCCTGGGGCCGGCCGGCGGCCAGGATCTCGAATC
>QKJO01000147.1 GCA_003249275.1 Spirochaetaceae bacterium | reverse complement strand
TTCTTAATTACAAATCATAAGAATTAGATGAGATGAAAAATCCATTCAGTTTAAATCCATCAGAAATATCTGATAAGGCAAAGAGAATCAGGCAGAACATCATCTACATGAATTCCAATGCCGGCGCCGGCCATACGGGTGCCGACCTTTCTGAAACCGATATTCTGGCAAGCCTCTACTTCCATATACTCAATTATGACCCCTCCGACCTGAAACATCCCGACAGAGACAGATTCATACTCAGCAAGGGACACGGTGTCGGCGGCTACTACTGCACCCTCGCGGAAGCGGGTATCCTGGACAAAAGCCTCCTCGACACCTACCTGAAAAAGGACTCCTCCCTCCCGGGTCATCCCGTCAGACAGAAGACTCCCGGCATAGAGTTCAATACAGGCGCCCTGGGGCATGGATTTCCCGTAGCCGCTGGTCTGGCCCTTTCTGCCAAAAAGCAGAACAAATCTTTCAAGACCATCGTTCTCATGGGTGACGGCGAACTGGAGGAGGGCTCCAACTGGGAGGCCGCCATGGCCGCTTCACACTTCAAACTGGACAATCTGATTGCCATCGTCGACAGGAATACCCTTCAGCTGGCTGACCGTACGGAAAAGATCATGGCTCTGGAGCCGCTGGCGGACAAGTTCAAAGCCTTCGGCTTCCGGGTGATTGAAATCAACGGCAACAATCCGGAAGAAATCATCAACGCCATCGACTCCTGCACAACGGACGGTGAAAAGCCCCACATGATCATTGCCAGAACAACATAATGCAAGGGCGTCTCCTTTATAGAGGACCAGCCGGCCGATGAAATCAAAAAAGCGATCGAGGAACTGGAATAGATGAAAAAAGAAATACGCGATTCATTCGTTCAGACACTTATGGAATTGAGAAAGAAGAACAGCGGCCTTGTCGTCCTGGTCAGCGATTCCACCTCAACCTGCCGGATCGGACCCTTTCAGAAGGAATTCCCCGAATCTGTTGTGAACGTCGGTATTGCCGAGCAGAACCTGATCGGCATGGCTGCGGGAATGTCTCTGGGAGGTATGGTTCCCTTTACCGCCAATGCGGCGCCCTTTCTGATGGGACGATCCAACGAACAGGTTAAAACCGACATCTGCTACTCGGATACAAACGTAAAGATCACAGGACTCAATCCCGGATTTGCCTACGGCTCACTGGGACCCACCCACCACTGCCTTGACGATCTCGCCACGGCCCTGTCCTTCGGAAACATCGATGTCCTGGCCCCCTGCGACCCGGAGGAAACCAGTCAGATCACCAGGTACGCCTTTGAAAAAGAGGGCCCCGTCTACATACGGCTCGACAGCTTTCAGGCGGAAGAGATCCATCCGGAGGGATACACCTTCAAACCGGGAGCGCCTGTGGTTCTTTCCGAGGGAAAGGATATCTCCCTTATCAGTACGGGAACCATCGTCCATGAAACCCTGACGGCCGCCTCAAAACTGAAGGAGGAAGGAATCAGCGTACAGCTCATCAACCTCCCCTGCCTGAGGCCTCTGGATAAAAAGGTCCTGGCGGAGCTGTTGAAGAAAACTCCCCATGTAATCACAGCGGAAGAACACAGTACTCACGGAGGCCTGGGAGACCTGGTTTCGGAGGTGATTCTGGAAAACAGAATTCCCTGTCGGGTAAAAAAACTGGGAGTTCCCGCAGGATTCTTCGCCCCCGCCTCCCCCCGTGAGGATATAAAAACCGGATACAACCTCCATGCAGAAGGTATAATACTGGAATGCAAAAACCTGATGAAGGACTGATAACCGATGAAGCATGACTTGATACTGGCAATTGATCAGGGAACAAGCGGTTCCAAAGCCGTACTCTTCAACACCGGGGGAGAGATCGTCAGCGACGGTCGTGCTCCCCTCTCCTCGTTCTATCCCGAGGAAGGCTATGTGGAACAGAAAGGGGAAGAGATTTACAGATCCGTACTCACGGCGGTGGAGAACTCCATAACCGATGCCGAAAAAAGAGGTTACTCCCGGGAGAATATCCGCTGCTGCGGCATTTCGAATCAGAGGGAGACCTTTCTCCTCTGGGACAAAGAGGGTAACCCTCTTCATGATGCGGTTGTATGGCAGTGCAAAAGATCCATCGAAACCTGCCTCAGGATGAAAGAAGAAGGCCTGGAACCCCTGATCAGGAGCAGAACAGGACTCTTCCTGGACCCCTATTTCTCCGGAACCAAAGTCTCATGGCTGGCGGAACATGACGGTCCGGTCGCAAAAGCTCTTTCTGAAGGAAACGCCTTTTTCGGCACCGTTGACACCTGGCTTCTGTACAGGCTCAGCGGTGGAAAAGAGTTCAAAACGGATTTTACAAACGCCTCCAGAACCATGCTGTTCAATCTGAAAACCCTCAAGTGGGACGGTGAAATCCTAAAGGCTATGGGACTGGAAGGTTTGAACCTGCCCGAAGCTCTGCCCTCTTCCTCCCTCTTCGGTTCTACCGACTTTGAAGGCCTTCTTCCCCACCCTGTTCCGGTCAGCGGGATTCTGGGAGATTCTCACGCCGCCGCCTTCGGTGAACGATGTTTCAGACCGGGAGACGCCAAGGCCACTATGGGTACCGGCTCCTCCATCCTGATGAACACGGGAAGTATCGTAGCACCTGAGAAGACGTCCATGGTCTCCACCATCTGCTGGAGCACAAAAGAGACAGTCTCCTATGCCCTGGAGGGCATCATAGTCAGCTGCGGATCCACAATGAACTGGATCGGTTCGGCCCTCGGTTTCTTTGAGAGCGGAAAAGAAGCCGACGAGATCGCCCTGAATCTGAAGGATAACGGTAATGTCTATCTGGTTCCCGCTTTCAGCGGACTGGGAGCCCCCTGGTGGAAGATGGAAGCGAAGGCCCAGATTCACGGACTCACCTTCGGATCTGAAAAAGGTCACATTGTCAGGGCCGGTCTGGAGTCTGTAGCCTATCAGATCGCCGATGTCATCGGCGCGATGAAAAACGACAGCGGATCGGTCCTCAACTCCCTGCAGATCGACGGCGGTCTCTCCTCCAGTCCCTTCATCCAGAAAATTCTGGCCGCGCTTCTGCCCCTGAACCTCTACCGCTGCACCCTGAAGGAAGCCTCCGCCATGGGCGCCGCCCTGATCGCCGGACTGGGCTTCGGACTGTATCAATCTATTGATGATATAGAGGATTTGTCCTATAATCGGGAACATATTAATAGAGTAGAAAACCCCGGGTATCAACAGTCGTATTCCCGATGGTTGGAGATTCTGAAGGGGCTCAGATAGTGCTTGCTGAACAGAGGCGGGAAAAAATCCTTGAATTGATCCGGGAAAATGGAAATGTCAGGGTGAACTATCTCAGCAAACTGTTCAATGTCTCCGAACCTACAATAAGGCAGGACCTGGACAAGATCGAATCCGCCGGAGAGGTCGCCAGAGACC
>QKJO01000006.1 GCA_003249275.1 Spirochaetaceae bacterium | reverse complement strand
GATCTGGATGAAGTTGAAGATCTGGATGAAGTTGAAGATCTGGATGAAGCCGAAGAAATCCTGCGCATCAGTTTCTCAGAATATCTGGAAAAGGCGCATATCTCTCTTGTGCAGGCTAAGTCGGATTCCGCAATTGATACGGAAGAGCCAGACGACACCGGCAAGATCACATCTGAAGTGTTTATGCAGGGAATGGACAGTCTGGTTCTTAATCTCGCCGATGACCTTTTGCCGCAGATGACCGATGAAGCCGAGTATGACTTTAATTCCATTAAAGATGAAGTTGCCACCTCCAGTATGACGGCGTCGGGTCTTGATTTCGACAGTTACAGGGATCATTACAGGGCCGGTTCTCTGGGACTCCTGAAAGCTCTGCGCGATTTGACAAGAGAGTACAGCGCACTGAGCGGAATCCTGCTGAAGAAAGACAAAGGTACAGTCGTTCCGGTTCATTCCATCGGTATTAATGAAGACGGTGTTGAAAGCCTCAAGAGCGGTCAGATTCCTGAAATACTCGGAAAGATGGTTGAAAAGGGTGAGATTCTCTATATAAGGAATAAGAATAATCCGGAACTGCAGGGCGCTTTCGCACATCAGGACTTCAGGATTTTCAACACCTGGATTGCTATGCCCCTCGAGAGTCTTGACGGCTTTGACTATATTCTCTTCGGATATAAGGATACTTCTCAAACCTTCCTGAATCAGTTTGTATGATGCCGATTCCTCCTTATGTAATCGGCTGCTGATTTATCGAAACGGGCTAAAATAGTTTGACTTGACAAATAGGTCTTTACTTATATAATCATAATATCTTGTAAAATTAGGGGGAAATATGGATCTTGTATATAAGATAGTTCTTCCCCTCGTTGGAATTGTAATAGGTTGGACAATAAGATGGCTCTATGCCAGATATCAACTTTCTTCTTCAGAGCAAAAATCATTAAGAGTTAAGCAGGATGCTGTAAAAGAGGCAGAACAGGAAAAAAAATCGATCTTACTGGAAGCACAGAATCAAATCTTGAAAGAACGTCGTTTACTGGAAAAGGAAAACCGCGACAGACGAAATGATGTTCAGAAATACGAGAGACGTGTACAGCAGAAAGAAGATAATCTTGACATGAAGACTGCCCAGCTTGAGCAGAGGCAGACTTCGCTTAATGAGCTGGAATCAGCTATTGCAAAAAGAGAAGAAATTGTTGCATCGGAAGAAATTCGATGGCAGACAGAATTGGAGCGAATCTCAGGTTTAACCAAAGACGAGGCGAAGAAATTAATCATACAGAGTCTTGAAAATGAAGCAAAACATGATGCTCAGGTACTGATTAATAAAATTGAACAAGAGGCAAATCTTACAGCCGAGAAAAAGGCCCGTGATATCATAATCACGACAATTCAGCGACTGGCGACCGATGTGAGCACTGAAATCACAGTGACTTCCGTCAGTCTTCCCAACGATGAAATGAAGGGCAGGATTATCGGACGTGAGGGACGGAATATCAGGACACTGGAGACTCTGACAGGCGTGGATATCATCATTGATGATACTCCCGAAGCCGTTGTCATCTCCTGTTTTGATCCTATCAGAAAGGTTATCGCAAAAATTGCCCTTGAAAGGCTGATTGCGGACGGCAGAATCCATCCCGCAAGGATCGAGGAAGTCGTTCAGAAGGTAACGAAAGAGATCAGTCAGACGATCTACGAAGAGGGTGAAAAAGTCCTCTTTGATCTGGGTATCCATAATATTAGGCCAGAAGGAATCCGGGCTCTCGGAAGACTTCATTTCAGGACCAGTTATGGACAGAATGTTCTCTCTCATTCCAAGGAAGTTGCCGTTATTGCCGGCATGATTGCTTCGGAAGTGGGTGCGGATGCCGAAATCGCCAAACGTGGAGCTCTGCTGCACGATATCGGTAAAGGTCTTGAAACGGACGGGGATGTGAACCATGCCGAACTGGGTGCCGAACTCTGTAAGCGTATGAATGAAGACCCCAGAGTCGTGAATGCCGTTGCCGCCCATCATAATGATGTGGAAATCACGTCTGTCGAAGGTATTCTGGTTCAGGTTGCGGATGCTATTTCTGCAGCAAGACCCGGTGCCAGACGTGAAACCCTGGACAACTACATCAAGCGTCTTGAAAATCTTGAAAAGATTGCCATGAGCTTTGAGGGAGTTGAAAAGGTATTTGCCATCCAGGCAGGTCGGGAGCTCAGAATCATGGTCAATAATGACAAGATCGATGATTCAAAAGCCCAGATTCTTGCCAAGGATATTGCAAAGCAGATTGAGAATGAATTGAAATATCCCGGAAGAATCCGGGTCACCATAATTCGCGAAACGAGGGCCGTGGAATACGCCCGATAGGAAGTGATTTTGGCGAGTGAATTGCGCGCCCTCATTCTGGGAGATGTCGTTGGCTCTCCCGGAAGCAGGGCGCTTTTCTTTGGACTTAAGAATCTCATAAAAGAAACCCGGTCCGATCTGGTTATTGTCAATGGTGAGAATGCCGCTTCCGGCTTCGGTATGATGCCGGATGATGTGCAGAGGCTGTTCACAGCCGGTGCCGATGTCATAACATCGGGCAATCATATCTGGCAGAAAAAGGAGATCTTTGATCTTCTGGACAGCGAGGAACATCTCCTGAGGCCTGGAAACTATCCTCCGGGTGTTCCCGGCCACGGGTATTGCATCATTGAAAGAAAAAAACAGAAAATTGCCGTCATGAATCTTTTGGGCCGATCCAGAATGGGGTTCAACGGTCTTTGTCCCTTTACCACCGGAAAAAAACTCATTCAGCAGCTGCACGGCAAGGCGGATGTCTTCATTCTGGACTTCCATGCGGAAGACCCCTCCGAGAAGGAAGCACTGGCTTCCTATCTGGACGGCCAGCTCTCCCTGCTGTTCGGTACCCACACCCATATACAGACGGCGGATGAACGGATACTCCCCGGCGGAACCGGTTATATTACCGATATCGGGATGGTGGGTCCTTCCGACAGCGTGATCGGGGCGGACCCTGAACTGAGTATCAAAAGAAGCATAAGCCAGCTCCCCATGAAGATGGAAGTCGTCGACAACAGGGCTCTGATCTGCGGATTGTCGGTGACCATCGCCGACGGAAAAACTGTCCGGATAGAACGGATCAGACAGATGTCAGAGGCATGAAGAGAGTCCGGCTGCTTCAGAGACTGAAACAGGAATTCCCTGATTTCGATGAAAAAGAGCTGTTTGCCTCCGTCATGTGCGGAGAAGTTCTCGTTGACGGTGCCGTTCTCAAAGACGGCAAAGCCCTCATCAGCCGGGACGCGGCACTGGAGCTTACCCGTAAAAAATATGTATCCCGGGGCGGTCTCAAGCTGGAGAAAGTAATCCAGCTCTGGGATCTTCCTGTAGAGGGCCGGATTCTGCTGGATGCCGGATGTTCAACCGGCGGATTTACAGACTGTCTGCTTCAAAATGGGGCCCGGTCAGTCTATGCCGTCGATGTGGGATATAATCAGCTGGACTATTCTCTGAGAGTCAATCCCTCGGTTGTTGTGATGGAAAGGACCAACATTATGAGCATTCAGGCTCTGGATCCGGCTCCCCACTGGGCTGTCGCCGACCTCTCCTTCAGATCACTCAGATCGGCGGCTTCTCATATCCTGAGACTCACATCCGAATCCCGGCTTGTCGCCCTGATGAAACCCCAGTTTGAACTGGAGGATCCGGACGAGGATTTTGACGGAATTGTCCGAGATCCGGATGAGATTATAAACATTGCGGAAAAGGTCATAAGGGAGATGGCTGGAGAGGGAGCCTTTGTTTTAAAAGCGTCCCTGTCTCCGGTGACTGGCAGAAAGGGGAATCAGGAACTTCTTCTGGATGTGTCGGGTGTTGAACGGGACATTCCGCCGGTGTCCGCCATTTCGGCACAGCTCTGCAGGGAGTTTAAAAACCGGACAACCTGAGATCCTAGGTGTTGTTTTTGAAGGAATCCCGGCTGAGGGGTTCGCCGATATAGAATCCTTCACCGCCCAGATACTCCCTGATCACGCCCTCTATCATAATCTGTACATTTTTGATGCTCGGAAACTCGGTTGATGTATAAACGATCTGTTTGAGCTGGGCGAGATACCCCTCCCTCCCCAGGGGGTTGAACCGGAAGGCTTCGTTGAAATTCAGATAGGCGGTCCCTGCTTCCACCCTGGCGGAAAGCAGTCTTGTCCCTTCCGGGATGAGGGTCAGTGAGCCCTTGTTGATTTCATCCGAGAGAGGTCCTCCGATGAGGGCATTGATAGTCTGTGTCAATGGCGATTTGCTGAAGTCTATATTCCGGCTGACGCTCTTCAGCGAGATCAGCCCCTCGGCATTGACCTTAACAAAATAGACTCTTGTCTCTCTTGTCTGATCAGTTCCGGCCGCAGCTGCATTTTCAGGCGGAGTTTCGGGAACGGGAGCCGTTACGGTTTCTTCCTGAATCGTTTCGGGAATGTTCTGCACCGGTTCGGCGGGTTCCAGTCTTTTGACCACGGCAGTTTTATCTCCCTCCCTTCCCGGCAGGGACTGCCAGAACTGCATCTTTCCCGGCTGAAGCAGGATGATGATCAGGACGATGAGGCTGATGCAGAAGAGGCTAAGAGCTATGATGACCGCCACCTGACCCTTCTGGTCTTTCCGGCTTTTTCCGGGTTTTGCAGACTCCTGAAGAGTCTGTCTTGTGCTTCGGCTGTTTTTATCCGTCCCCCGGGAACTTGTCTTTTTTGCGGGAGGGCGGGTGTTCAGCTTTTTATATTTGTCGGAAGGGTTGTTTGTGGCTTTCATAACTCTTAGATTATCGGACTGAATAACCCCTCTGCCAAGTGAATTCACTTCCGAAAGCCAAGTTTGACTATCTATAAAAAGTTGCTTATTATAGGGATGATGAAAGAATTTCATGGTATCTCAGCCTCTCCCGGAATTGTTATCTCAACCGCATTTCTTTACAACGAAGAGAGTTTTACTGTTCCCCGATACTCCATTTCAGCCGATGCCGTCGAAAATGAACTCGCCCGGTACCATAGGGCCATCCAGGCAGCCTCGGAGGAGCTCTTTGATCTTAAAAAGAAGATCACAAGAGAGTACAGCCAGGAGGAAGCCCGATTTCTGGATTCACATATCCTTATGCTCAATGATCCCATGTTCCGAGATCAGGTTGTGGAGCGGCTGGAACAGGATAAAATCAATATCGAGTGGATTGTCCAGAAGGTGATTCAGGAACTCGTGGACAAGCTGAATGCCTCGGGGGATATCTATCTGCAGGAACGATCCATGGATATGGAGGATGTGGCCAAGAGGATCATCAACAATCTTCTCATGCGGCAGAGAATCTCCCTGGCCGATCTGGCAAGCGAAGCCATCATCGTCACTCCCGATCTGCTGCCGTCGGACACTCTTCTGATGAACAAGTGGATGGTCAAGGGAATCGTCATGGATGCGGGAGGAAGAACTTCCCATACCGCCATCCTGGCCCGCTCTTTCGGTATCCCCGCCATCCTCGGTTTAAGGCACATAACCAAAGAGGTCAGGACCGGTGATCTTCTGATCATTGACGGTCTGAAGGGGATCGTTTTTGTTGATCCCGATGACGAGACTCTGGAACGGTATAAAAGTAAACAGCAGGAGTTTCTGAAACGGGAATCTGAACTCTTCAATCTCAGTAATCTGCCTTCGGAAACGAAGGATGGTAAGCTCATAAGCCTTAAGGCGAATATCGAAGTGGCGGAGGAACTGGACTCCGTCCATGCCTATCATGCATCGGGCATCGGTCTGTTCCGGAGTGAGTTTCTGGTCATGCAGTCCGGTCAGGAACTGGACGAGGAGCTTCAATATACGGTCTACAAAAAGATTCTGGACGGGATGAACGGATTGCCTGTAACCATCCGGACACTGGATGTGGGCGGAGACAAGCTGATCAACGAGATCGCCCAGAAGAATGAGAAGAATCCTCTCCTCGGCTGGCGGGCCATCCGTTTCTGCCTGGAAAGGGTTGATATCTTCAAGATTCAGCTCAGGGCGATTCTAAGGGCGTCCACCGCCGGTCCCGTCAGGATCATGTTTCCCATGATTTCCGGGATTGAAGAGTTCGAACAGGCTCTTAAAATCCTGAACGATGTCAAAGCGGATCTGAACAGGGAGGGTATTGCTTTTGCGGATAATATTCCTGTAGGATGCATGATCGAGGTTCCTTCCGCCGCCATGACTTCGGATATTCTGGCCCGGAAAGCGGACTTCTTTTCCATCGGGACGAATGATTTAATCCAGTACACCATAGCCGTCGACCGCGGGAATGAAAAGATCACGAGCATGTATGAGCCTTTTCATCCGGCCGTTTTGAGGCTGATCAGGATCGTTGTGGAGAACGCCCACGAGGCGGGTATCCCTGTCGGTATGTGCGGAGAAATGGCGGGAGATCCGCTGGCCGCCGTCATTCTTATGGGACTGGGACTGGACGAACTGAGTATGAGTGCCTTCAGTATCCCCGAAATCAAGAAGATCATCCGTTCCACCACCATAATGGAGGCCGAGGAGTTCCTTGGAACCCTGATGGAAATGAAGAGTTTTAAAGATATTGACCGTTATGTCCGTGAGTGGATGGAGGAAAAATTTGAATTTATCTCAGGATAGGGTGGACCGGCTCCCCCGCGTTGTGATTGCCGGAAGACCGAATGTAGGGAAATCCACCCTGTTCAACAGGATTATAAAGAAGAGAAAAGCCATTACCGATCCGACGCCGGGAGTGACACGGGATACCATTCAGGAGCGCTGTTTTATCCGGGATCAGGAAGTGATGCTTCTGGACACGGGCGGATTCAAGCTGGAACGTGATGACAGTTTTGATGAGCTTGTTTCTCAGAAAGCCCTGGAAATGCTGGAGCATGGCGATCTGATCCTCTTTGTTATGGATGTGAACGATATCACAAGCGAGGACGAGACCTTTATTCAGAACCTCAGAAAGCATAAGGATAAGATCATTCTTGTGGTCAATAAGGTGGATAATCCGGAAAAGGAGAATGAGATCTGGAATCTCTATTCTCTGGGTTTTGAGACGATCATTCCCGTTTCGGCGACTCATGGATGGAATCTGGACGCTCTGACTTCCATGATCATTTCCAAAATAGATTTCTCCCTCTTCAACGGAGCTGCCGAGGCTCACACAGAGCCTCATATCAGCATTGCCATTCTGGGCAAACCGAATGCCGGAAAATCCACTCTTACAAATCAGCTGACGGGAAAGAACAATTCCATCGTTTCTCCCATCCCCGGGACGACGAGAGATGTTATTGAAGGCCGTTTTCTCTATAACAAGAGGGAGTATCGGGTTCTGGATACCGCCGGGATCAGGCGGAAGAACAAGGTTGTGGAGGATGTGGAGTACTACTCGGTCAACCGGGCCTTTCATACAATCGAAGAATCGGACATCATCTATCTTCTGATCGATGTCCAGGAAGGTCTGACGGAGCAGGATAAAAAAATCACCCAGCAGATCGTCAACAAAGGCAAGGGGGTTATCCTCGTTCTCAATAAATGGGATACGACGGACGGCACAAAAGAAACCTGGGACAAGACGGTGGAGCGGGTCAGATTTCTCTTCCCCATCCTCAGTTTTGCACCCGTCATTGCCATATCGGGACTCAAAGGATCGGGTCTGGACAAACTCCTCGAGGAAACCGAGAAGGTGTACCGGCAGCTGACAAAGAGAATCGAAACCAGTCAGCTGAATGAGTCCCTCAGGTACTGGATGGACTTTAATCCCTTACCGACTGTCAAGGGCAAGAGATACAAGATACTTTACATCACCCAGGTCACGGCGCATCCTGTAAAATTCATTGTATTTGTTAATAGAGAGAACGGATTTCCCGATTCTTATAGCAGGTACGTTATGAATCAGATCCGGAAAGAGTTCGGAATGTCCAAGATTCCGATTGAGATGGAACTGAAAGAACGTTCCTGACCGTCAGGGGAAAGGGGTGTGTGTGAATAGAAAATCTGCTTTATCTCTCGTTGTTCTTTTCATGATTCCCCTTCTATGCCTCTTTTCCCAGACCTCCTTCCCTGCGGAAGAACAGCTGATCGCCGGAGCGGCCTTTCATGAAAATGTGGAAGTCCGTTCCGCCATGTCCGATTCCATCAATGCTCCCCTTGTCTCGCTTCTGACCAGGCAGAAGGAGATTCACTCCCAAATCCTGTCTCCCGCCGCCGTCGAGTTCGAGCTGAGAAAGTCGGAAGACGCCTTTTATCTTCTTTTTAAAAATGAATTGAATTATTTGTATCCTGTCTGGGGCAGAGGGAATTATATCATCAAGAGAGACTTGAGAAGCGGTGAGTTCGTGCAGATAAAGATCTTTCTTCAGAATGATGAATGGTCCTATATCCGCCTGTTTCCGCTGGACAACAGCAGAACTTCGCTGGAACTGACCCTGTATGGAGTAACATTGTATGACGGTATTGTACTGCCCGTTCCCATCAGAGAACTGGCTGTCAGCTCCTTTGCCCGGATTATGTTTCTGACGAGGGACACTATCCGCTGGAAGCAGATCTTTACTGATGCCGGTTACGGTGAGTGGAAGAATGTCGCCAGGCTGGTCAGTGAGATCAGCGGAGACCTGGACTATCTGGATGAGACCGACGACGGGGCGCAGGATGGGGATGGGCGTTTTGTACTGATAGAAACCGGTCAGCCTGCAGCGCCGGGAGAAGAGGGTGTCAACTGTTCGGGTTTTGCCAAATGGGTGGCCGACGGACTCCTTCTGGCCAGGGGAAAAATCAGACGTCTTGAGATAGAGCCGCTGAAGGTTCCGAGCGACCAGCAGGCAAGAGAGGATAATCCATGGAGCAGAAATTTTGCCTTCCGTGACCCGTATTTCGGTCTTGACTGGTCCAGAAATCTGGCCCTGGCTCTCCGGAATTCGGAACCGGGTGTCCGGACGGAGAATCCACGTGAGCTGGATGTGAAATCTGTTCCCTTTTTCATGTACCGCGAAAACATCGGGTATGAACTGGATAATCTGAAGACTCTGATGTATCTTCAGGCCGTGAAGGAGCCGGGATATTTTTATCTGGGTGCGATCAATTCTCTCTATGGAGAGAAGCCGGTTCTGTGGCAGTATTTTCATGTGGCCCTGTTTTTTCCCTGGTTTGACGAGAACGGAGATTTTCATCTGGATGTTCTGGAAACAGGGGATTCGTCTTCCCTTGAGAATCTGAAGTACAGATATCCGGGAAGTTTTGTGCATCTGAGCAAGGTGAAGGCTGCGGGAGAGTTTATCTCCCCCAGACTTTCCGACCTGGATGAAATACATACTGAATCTGCAGATCAGCTTCAGTAGTTGAAAAGTGGCTCCGGCAGTTCCGGAGAGTGAAGATGAAGCCGCTTGCCGGCTTCCGCAGATGTTTGAGGGCTTGAAATCTTATAGGAGTTGTTATGCTGGATATTTTACAGAAGGGCGGTGTTATTCTCTGGATCATTATGGTGCTGTCTGTACTGGCGGCGGCCATCATCATTGAGAGAATGCTCTATTTTAAAAGGATTAAAGTTGATGAGGACAAGCTCTTCGTCAGGATCAAGGGTGCCATCGCCAAGAACCACTTCGATGAGGCTCTCTCCATCTGCGACAGTAATGTGTCTCCTCTGACGGGCCTTATGAAGGTCGGTATCGATCACAGGGATCAGCCCGAGTATGTTCAGAAAGAGGTTCTGAAGGATGCCGCCAGGCAGGAGATCCCCCAGCTGGAGAGATTTCTGACCCCTCTGGGAACGATTGCCCATATTTCGCCTCTTCTGGGGCTTCTGGGTACGGTCACGGGAAACATCAAGGCCTTCGGTATACTGGGGGGAGGGTCCGCACTGGGCGATCCGTCCATTCTGGCCCGGGGCATCTCCGAGGCCCTGCTGACCACGGCCGCCGGCCTGATCGTTTCGATTCCTGCGGTCATTTTCTAC
>QKJO01000104.1 GCA_003249275.1 Spirochaetaceae bacterium | reverse complement strand
ATAAATTTTTAATCCTTGTGTATAATATAAGCTATGGGATTGGAAAAATCTAATAGTGAAGATCATTTTACTAAAATGTATAAATCCGGAATCAGCTGCATAATTCCCGCTGCCGGACTGTCCTCGAGAATGGGGTGCTGGAAGGGAGAATTGTTCACAAGAGATGGCATCACTTTTATTGAAAATGCCGTTGCTACCGCTCTGAAAGTCTGCCCGAAAGTCATAGTTGTTGCAGGAAGCCAGACAGATAAGCTGAGAGAAATCCTGAAGGAATACGGGGATCTGATCATTGTAGAAAACCGGGAGTATCAGACGGGAATGCTCGGTTCTATCCAAAGGGGACTGGAGCTGGTGAACGAGGATTTTTTTATTTTCCCCATGGATATGCCGCTGATCAGAGAGGATGTATTCAACAGAATTCTGAATTTCCGCTCGGAAGATAGAGTTATCCGGCCCGAATATGCACACATTCCCGGCCATCCTGTATTCTTCCCCCGTATCTGGCGGGATAGAATCCTCGCCATGAAGGGGCAGAACCTGGGAGGCCAGATCCACTCTGAAGATCTGAATTTTATCTCATGGGATGATGATGCGGTCGTTACCGATATCGATTCAATGGATGAGTATAATCTCTACATCAATTCCGGTCTTTCACCGGACTAAGAGGACCATCCATATCCGATTGAGATCAGATAGGAAAGGTTATACTGCAGTTTAATCTCTCTTGAGTCGTAGGATGCGCTGGAGAACTCCATCGTATCGATGTTCATTCCGAGGGATAAATAGAGATGGTTTTTATCCTTCAGGGTATAGAAGAGACGGGAACCGGTTCCCAGACCGAAGGTCAGAATATGATTGGACTGTTTCTGATCGATAGGGTCTTCGCTCAGCAGTGTATAGCCGATATGGAACCCGGCATAAGGCTGTATCCCCGTTTTTCCCCGCCAGAGGTTCCAGCCTATCCCGCCGAGATAGGCCAGCGAAAACCCCCCTGATCCAATCATTTCATCTGTTTCGTAATCGATCAGGAAGGGGACGCAGACATTGACATCTGAAACAAAACCGAGCCGGCCTCCAGTAAAACTTCCATAGTGGATACCGGCGGAAGAAATGGAGTATTTGAGAGTATCGGTTTCGCCGTTCAGACGTGATTCAAGGGTCTTGAAGGACTGGCTGAAGGTCATTCCGGCCATACGGACGATGTCAGGATCGGTCAGCGGGGCCGATGAATCCTCTGCTTCCTGAGCATTGACACCTGATATAATCAAAAATAAGAGGATCAAAATCGTCATTGGTCTGAATTTACTCATTCTAATGATATTAGTTGGACTGCAGTCGTTATGCAACCGAATTTGAAATCACAAGCCGGTGTTGTCCATCAAAGGCTGTTGTTGACAACCTTTGAACGTCTATTTATTATACTTGAAATGCATAAAACCTTCTCCGGTGTTTCCTATTCAGATGCCGTCTCACAGGCTCTCACCAAATCGCTTGAGGGGCATCTCCGTTTTGATCTTCTCAAGTTCATTGCTCTCCGGGGTGAGTGCAGGTATTCCCAGATCAGAGGACAGTGGTCCAGTGAGGACGTCCAGGAACTGCTGGAAGATCTGGTTCATGATCTGCTTATTGAAAAACACGGAAACCTGCAGGATTCTTTCTATACCGTTAACCCTGAAATGTTTTTGACTGTACTTGAAGAAATGTCGGACAGCGCTAAGAGATGCATACTGGACAGCGAAAACATCCTCCTTCACAGCAGAGGGAGTTTGATGGCTAGCGAAGTAAAAGGGCAAAAAAAAGCCCGTAAGTCTGGACGTTGAACCTTACGGACCTGAATTAGCATATCTCCCGAAGGAGATACCGAAACTGTTGAACACATAAAGTGCTGCTGTTATAAAGTTCGGTTTCCCGGGCGAATACTTTAAAAAAATCTTGTTTCTTTTCCAAAATATTTCTATTTCCTGTGATTTTTGCCCTGTTCACACCCTGTTT
The DNA here is from genome assembly GCA_003249275.1 of Spirochaetaceae bacterium. The sequence goes on along the minus strand of QKJO01000104.1, from coordinate 636 downwards.
CAGATACTGATGAAAAGTTCACCCTGGCCTGCATTGAGAACCGTGCGGATCGATTCGGCAATCTCATCCAGATCTCCAGGTTTTTTGATCACATCATAATCATCAATATTCAATATCAGTTTCGGCGACCCGGCATAGGCTTCGATCCATCTGTCATATAAGGTGTTGAGCTGTTCCAGATAGGAACGGGGTATATCCGATTCAAAATCCCTGTTTCTCAAGGCGATTCTCTTTTCGAGAGAGGGAACCGAAGCCTGAAGGTAGACCAGAAGATCGGGGGGCATGAGAAGCGATGCGGCTACGGTATAAATTTCCCAGTAAGTATTGAAATCTCTGTCGCTGATCAGCCCCTGGTTGTGAAGATTTCTTGCAAAAATTTCGGCATCTTCATAGATGGATCTGTCCTGGACGACATTTTCAACCTGATCCTGCAGCTCCTTGTGCATGGACATTCTATCACTGAGAAAGAAGAGCTGGGAGTGGTAGGCCCAGGTTTTCATGTCTCTGTAAAAATCCGTCAGATAGGGATTTTCGTTCACAGGTTCGTAGTAGGCTTTCCAATCCAGCTTTCGACACAGATTCTCCACCAGGGTCGATTTTCCGGCTCCTATATTTCCGGCTATGACGATATATTTT
>QKJO01000004.1 GCA_003249275.1 Spirochaetaceae bacterium | reverse complement strand
ATGTGGCGGAACAGCAGAATTGTTGATCTGGACCGTACATTCCTTGATACAAACGGTGTCAGACAGACCGCCGCCGTAACCATACCGGGCATTGACTGGAACACGGATCCTTTCGAGGTCAATAAAGACAGGAACAGGGAATCCCTTCTTGAGGTTCTGGGCGAATTGAATGTCTGTTCTCAGAAAGGCCTGGTCGAAATGTTTGATGCGTCCATCGGTTCATCAACGATGATGATGCCCTACGGAGGAACGAATCAGCTGAGCGAATCGGAAGCGTCAGTACATAAACTGCCTGTCATGACGGGCAGTACGAAAACCTGCAGTCTTTTATCCTATGGTTTTAATCCGGCCATATCGAGCTGGAGTCCCTATCACGGCAGTATCTATGCCGTCGTTTCCTCGATCTCCCGGCTGGTGGCATCCGGTGGAAAATGGAGATCAACCCGGCTCAGCTTTCAGGAGTACTTTAAAAGGCTGGGGGCGGAACCGGAAAACTGGGGGCTTCCCTTTTCTGCTCTTTTGGGCGCACTGAGTGCACAGGAAGAACTTGATATCCCCGCCATCGGCGGCAAGGACAGCATGTCCGGAACCTTCCACGATATTCATGTCCCGCCCACGCTTATCTCCTTTGCGGTAACAACGTCTAAAACAGACAGAATCCGATCTTCCGAATTTAAGAAGCCCGGGAACTTCATATATTACCTTCCCGTTCAGACGGATGAGTTCAGGATACCTCTCTGGAACAATCTGAAAAAGGGGTATGATTTCTTCGAGCAGCTGTCTGAATCGGGCTCTGTACTTTCAGCGTCGACGGTCAAGGAGGGCGGTATCGCCGCTCAGCTGTTCAGAATGGCTGCCGGAAACGGGATCGGGTGCCGGATTGATAATTCATCCATTCCCCTGTTTGACAGAGGAAAGGGGGAGATCCTGTTTGAATCATCAGACAGGGATCTGTGCCGGCATTTCCCCGGTCTTCAACTTTTAGGTGAGACTGCGGAGGACCCTGTCCTTGATTTCTCAGACTTCAGGCTGCCCCTCTCAGAAGCATCCGGAGCCTGGAAAGCTCCTCTGGATCATGTTTTCCCCGATGACCCCCGTAAAGATGATGCCCCGGTCATTGATGTTCCGGTTTATGTAAAAAGACTGGAAGTTTCCAAATCCCTGAAGAGTTCTCCCCGTGTGTTCATACCGGTATTTCCAGGTACGAACTGCGAGTATGACACGGAACGGGCCTTCCGGGAGGCGGGGGCCGTCACGGACAGTGCCGTTTTCTGCAACAGAAGCAGATCTGAAATTCTGGAGAGCCTCGACCGGATGGTTCTGGGAATCAAATCATCTCAGATCCTGATGCTCTCAGGCGGATTTTCAGCCGGTGATGAGCCTGAAGGTTCCGGTAAATTCATTGCCAACGTACTACTCAACCCTGCTGTTTCCGATGCGGTCCATGATCTGCTGGAACGGGACGGACTGATTCTCGGAATCTGCAACGGATTTCAGGCTCTTGTTAAATCCGGACTTCTGCCCTACGGCAGAATCAGAGAACTGGATGCGGACTCGCCGACTCTGGCCAGAAATATCAACAACAGGCATATTTCAAGAATGGTGACTACAAAAGTTTCAAGTGTGCTCTCCCCCTGGGTGCAGGAGATGAATGCGGAAGATCTCCACAGCATTGCGATCTCACACGGAGAGGGACGATTTACGGCTCCCGAGGAAGTTCTCAACGACCTCGTTTCCAAGGGGCAGGTTGTATTCCAGTACAGTGACGACCAGGGGATAAGCAGCATGAATCCCCTGTATAACCCGAATGGTTCGGATCTCTGCATTGAAGGTATCACGTCAAGCTGCGGGAAAATCCTTGGAAAGATGGGGCATACCGAGCGTTTTACGGGTAATAATTTTATAAATATCCCCGGAGAAAAGTATCAACCCCTTTTCAGATCGGGTGTCCGTTATTTCAACTGATAATGAGTGAGGTAATTTAAGTGAAGGGTGCAATTTTTTTCGGCAGCAGATCGGATTTGGATAAAATGAAGGGTGCCGCCGCCTGTCTTAAGGAGTTCGGAATCGAATATGAGGCGCATATCCTGTCGGCTCACAGGGTTCCCGAGAAACTCACCGAGGTCATCCATCGGCTGGAATCGGAAGGATGCGAGTTTATAATCGCCGGAGCAGGGCTTTCGGCCCATCTTCCGGGAGTTGTCGCCTCCAAAACGGTCCTGCCGGTTATCGGCGTTCCTCTGGATGCCGCTTTTGACGGCCTGGATGCTCTTTTTTCAATCGTTCAGATGCCCAAGGCGATTCCCGTAGCTACCGTAGGGGTTAACAACTCCTACAATGCCGGAATGCTTGCCGTGCAGATGCTCTCGATCAAATATCCGGCACTGAAGGAAAAACTCATTAATTACAGACGGGAAATGAAGGAAAAATTTATTGCAGACAACAGCGTCGGGGTAGATTTATAGTCACTGCCTCCGATTATCACAGTCATATTCTCTTCCCATGGAAGAAAGGATAAAATACATGATGTATTCCGATGAGATGGCGGACGACGACAAACTCCATGAGGAGTGCGGCGTTTTCGGCGTTTATTCCACGAAAAAATGCCCTGCGGCCGAGATGACCTATCTC
>QKJO01000011.1 GCA_003249275.1 Spirochaetaceae bacterium | reverse complement strand
ATCGGAGAGATGAGATTATGGATAATAGTTCTGATAAAAAAACAGTGGAAGACAATAATATTAAAACGCTGTGGGTTCTGCTGTCCGCACTGGGCCTTCTGATCATCGTAGGTGCAGCCGGATTCTTCTTTTTCTCTCCAGACAAAAGGGTTGATGCGGTCAAACCGCAGCTGGCATCCACAACCCTGGTTCCTAAAGACAAGGTTGAAGAATTCGATCCCATTGAGTGGTCCCGGGAGAGCGACGAATATCCCGGTCTGCTGGAGAGCGTTGAGGATCAGATCGATGTGGAAGTCGTCACAGAAGAAAAAACGGAGGAACCTGTTGTTGTCGCACCGGCTCCTGCTGTCATAGCGACTCCGAAACCCGTTGTCAAAGAAACGGTCTATAAAGAGATCACGGTTCAGGTGTACTGGATTCAGGTCGGATCCTACAGCTCCCTGACCAAGGCGGAAAGCGTCAGCGCCTATCTCAAGGATAAAGGCCTGACGAGCACGGTTCAGTCACGGGAGGTGGACGGAAATGCCGTTTACCGGGTCAGAATCGGTGCCTTCAACACAAAAGAGGAAGCCGAGAAATTCACCGGTCAGGTGAAAGCCCTGGAAGGATATGAACAGAGCTTTGTCATACAGTCGGGCATTGTCAGGAAAGTTCCTGTCAACTCCTGATCGACCGGGATATCAATGAAGGGACAGGGCATCGGCCCTGTCCTTTTTTTTGGCATTCAATCTGTTATGGTCTATACTTGATAAGATGAAGAGTGTCAAAGAATTAATTGAATTTATCTACGGATCCGAATCCGCAGGTTCCATCGAGCAGAGGGTCAGGCAGCTGATGAGTCAGTGGGCTCCTCTGATGAATGTTCCCAGTATTCCCAGAACACGTCTGCCTCTTTCGGAAAACGATGTCGTCATGATCAGCTACGGTGATTCCATAAGGAAGGATGGTGTCCGGCCTCTTCAGGCCCTGAAGGAATTTGCCGATCTCTGGCTGAAGGATCTGGTTTCAGGCATTCATATTCTTCCCTTCTGCCCCTATACATCGGACGACGGGTTTTCGGTTGTGGATTACAGGGAGATCGACCCGGATCTCGGAAACTGGGAGGATGTTGAAAATCTCGGTGAGAAATTCGGGCTTATGTTTGACCTCGTCCTCAATCACTGCAGCGTCTCCAGTCCCTGGTTCCAGGGTTTTCTGAATGGTGCGGACAAATACAAAGACTATTTTCATACTGTTTCTCCCGGTACGGATCTTTCTTCCGTCTTCAGACCGCGGGCCCTGCCCCTGTTGACCGAGTTCGACACCCCACTTGGTAGAAAAGCCGTCTGGACCACCTTCAGTCCGGATCAGGCGGATTTGAATTTTTCCAATCCCGATGTCCTTCTCGAGTTCCTGGATATCTTTCTTCTCTATGCTTCCAGGGGCGCCCGCATCATCAGGCTGGATGCCATAGGCTTTCTCTGGAAAGAGATCGGAACATCCTGCATGCATCATCCAAAAACACATGCGGTCGTACAGCTCTACAGGGCTGTGTTAAACGAAATCGCTCCCCATGTGATCCTTCTCACCGAGACGAATGTTCCCCACAAGGAAAACATTTCCTATTTCGGCGACGGTACCGATGAAGCCCATATGGTCTATCAGTTCACACTGCCTCCGCTGACACTGGATGCCTATATCAGAGAAAGCGCGCTCCACCTGACCGAATGGGCCCTTTCCCTGCCTGAAACGAACAGCGACCATACCTATTTCAACTTTATGTCCAGTCATGACGGCATCGGAGTCCTTCCGTCACGCGGTTATCTCTCAGATGCGGAGGTGGACCATATGATCGACACTGTCCTCGCCAGAGGCGGAAGAGTGTCCTACAAATCCACCCCTGAAGGGGAGATTCCCTATGAGCTGAATATCAATTATCGGGATGCGGTTAATCACCCCGATCTGCCTGATGGGCTCAAAGCCAGGCAGTTCCTTTCATCTCAGGCGGTCATGCTCTCCATGGCAGGAGTTCCGGGCATCTATGTACACAGCCTGATGGGCTCGGGCAACTGGCAGAAGGGTGTGGAAGAGTCGGGCATCAACAGACGAATCAACCGGGAAAAACTGGACAGCCTCGATCTGATCAGGGATCTGGAGGAAGAAGACTCCATGAGACACCGGATCTATATCGGGTTCAGGGAGCTCCTCAGGATCAGAAGGACACACCCGGCCTTCAATCCGGCGTCTCCTCAGACAATATTGAAGCTGGAGCCGGAGGTTTTTGCGCTGATAAGAACGGCCTACGACAACAGCGAATCGGTCCTCTGCCTCCAGAATACTTCAAGAAGAAGAATCCATATGACTCTCGATGGCAGAAACTGCCCTGTGCCCCTTCCGGACAGCTGTACAGGACTGACGGAAGGCGGCAGTATTGTTGAAGCGGAGGAAGGAGCCTGGGAAATTATTCTTGAACCCTATGATGTCTGCTGGGTTTCTTTTTAAACCGCTTTATGATCCCCGGGGCAGCTGACGCCGATCCAGGTTTTTTTGCAATTGAAGGAGAATTCTCAGGGCTTTTAAGTCTGTTCAGTTCCTTCACTTTTCAATATAATGACGAAAATTATAACGCCGGATAAACGGTGTAAGAGAGATCGGAGTAC
>QKJO01000249.1 GCA_003249275.1 Spirochaetaceae bacterium | reverse complement strand
CCGTCCTGGTCTCCCTGGCGACAACCATTGTGGCCTTTGCTCCCTATTTCTTCATTTACGGAGAGATGGGCAAATATACAAGCCAGATCGGACTGGTCGTCATCGTAAGCCTGCTGTTCTCACTCGTGGAGGCTCTCATCCTTCTGCCCGCGCACCTGGCCCATTCAAAGGCCCTGACGGAAGAAGCGAGAAAGACAACATCCCTCAGAAGGAAGCTGAACGGTTTCCAGGATTATCTTGTAAACCGGCTGTATGCCCCCTTTCTGGATTTTGCCCTCTCCCATAAGGGTGTCATCCTCTCTCTTCTGGCCGGAGCTTTGATGATCTCGGTGGGAGCTTTTGCCGGAAACCATGTGAAAGCAGCCTTTTTTCCCGATATTGAGGCTCCTTATGTGTATGCGGAACTCTCCTTCCCGTCCGGAACGACTGCGGATGTGGTCAATCAGACCCGTGAGGAACTGGAACAGTTCGCCATGGAATTCGGCGCCCGCTGGGCCGAAGATGATCCGGAACATGACAATGCCATCGTTGACTACCTCTCCTGGGGCAACGGTACCCAGCTCTGGATCTATCTGATCCTGCTGGATAATGAAGTCAGGAATTTTACTGTCAATGAGTTTTCTCTGGCCCTGGCCAGAGAGCTCCCCGAGAATCCGGTTCTGGAATCGGCCCTGATAGGGAATGATTCCATGTTCGGCGGCGATCCCGTCTCCATCAGGTTCCTGGGGAAGGACTATGAACAACTGAGCATGGCGGCAGAGCTGTTCAAGGAGGAACTCAGAAAAATCGACGGCATCAAGGACGTCCGTGATAATACTCCCCTGGGAGAAAAGGAGTTTCTCATCCATCTGAACGACCGGGGAAAGGCACTGGGACTGACGACTGCCTCCGTATCCAATCAGGTCAGAATGGGCTTCTACGGAAACGAGATCATGACGATACAGGAGGGACGTACAGAAGTTCCCCTTATGGTCAGATACCCCCTCAGAGACAGGGACTCTCTCAGCAGTGTAGAGAATCTTCTGATCAGGACCCCGGCAGGTAAATTGGTCCCCTTCAAGGAGGTCGCCGACTTTTCCCTGCAGAGAAGCCAGAGACAGATCAGAAGGGAAAACGGCCACAGGGCCATCACGGTCATGGCGGGTCTGGACAGTGAAAAAGCCGATGTGAATGTTGTAACCAGGGATATCAACGAGCGGATTCTGCCGTCGGTTCTTGCCCGGGTGGAAGGTGTGTCTCTCTCACAGGGCGGACAGGCGGAAATGGTCAATAAGATGATCAGATCCATGGCATTCTCCATGCTTCTGGCCCTGTTGATCATGTTCACCCTGCTTCTTTTTCAGATGAAGTCCTGGGGTCAGGCCCTCCTTGTACTCAGTCTGATCCCCTTCGGATTTCTCGGGGCCATCTACGGCCATATCATCATGGGCAAGGAGGTTTCTTTCATATCCTTCCTCGGCAGTGTCGCCCTTGGAGGTATTATCGTCAATGATTCGGTTGTGCTCATCGACTGTTTCAACAGGAAGTTAAGGGAAGGCATTCCGAGAGCGATTGCCGTCAGGGAAGCGGCACTGCAGCGCTTCAGGCCCATCATCATGACGACCATGACCACGTCCATCGGTTTGATTCCTCTGATTTATCAGAAGAGCGTGGGCGGTCAGATGCTCGTTCCCATCGGTGTATCCATTGCCTGGGGTCTTCTCTTCGGTACCTTTCTGACTCTGGCGGTACTGCCCGTTGTACTGGCCATGATGAGGAATAAAAACGATGCCCTGCCCCTCTCCCTTCCTGAGGAGGAAAGACCTGAGGAAGAAGAAATCGTGAACATTCCTGTCCTGATGGCGGAATAAAAAAAGGCCGTCCCCGGGGACGGCCAATATTTAATACTTCAGGAGGGCGACACGCAGCTGGTTGTAATTGTAGTTCAATACATCCATAAGAGTGTCTGTTCCTTCGGCACCGGGAAAATTCATCCAGCTGATGATCTCCGGCTTCTCCTCCATTTCAGAAAATGAACCGGCAGTGGGACTGTGATAGTTGTCGATGATCAACCGAGGTTTCAGAGTCAGCACCTCTTTTATCACTCCCAGTGTGGGAGGCGCAGGACCGTATACATAAAAGTTTTCAATTCCGACAGAAGCCGCCAGCCCCTGCTGATGAAAGTGAACCGCAACCCTTCCGGATTTCAGAAGATCATCATGCCAGCTCAGATCTTTTCTCCAGGAATCAAAGAATGTCTCAATCTCTTTGAGATTCTTTCTGGCTTTATCCACTGTTCCCAGTGCTTCGGCGATTTTCATAACCCCGTCCGTAATGGTCTTCTGATCATTCCCGGTGGTTATCTGAATCAGTTTGACACTGCTGTCCGACCCCAGAGATTCCCTTATTTTTCCCATCATTGACTCGTACCCGGCAAAGATCAGAAAATCCGCATTCCCTACCAGCTGCATCTCTTTGAGTGTGATTTCATACTCGGGGGGATGACGCATATCAGAGGGAGCCAGCTGGAGTATCTGATCAGCTCCCGCCAGTGCGGCGAAGGACCGGGTCCAGCTGTTTGTGGCGATGACCGACTGGGCCGGCAGCTGCCAGACAGAGAGAAAAAGTACAAAAACCAGAAAAATTTTAACTGTTTTTTTC
>QKJO01000121.1 GCA_003249275.1 Spirochaetaceae bacterium | reverse complement strand
GAACTCCTGTTCAAGGTGAACAACTCCTGCGGCCCTTATCTTTTCAAGAGCCGAGTCCCTGACCGCATCGAGGAAGATAAAAGAGGCTTTTTTCATTTTTACGATCATGTCAGCCCGCCTTTACCAGTTTTTTCTTGGACATCTTGCCCCGGACAACAGCAGCAGTCTGCTGATCTCCCAGATAGACGCCGATCTTTTTGATATTCGCCTTGGTTTCGGGAATCTTGACCTTCTCAAAGAGGTTGACTCTCTGGGTCGTTGTTCTCAATTCCTTGGCAAGCCGCTTGATCTGTTCTTCCAGAACATTGAACTCAAGATCCAGAAGAATGATCTGTTTGACCTTTTCAACGGCTTTGTCAACCCAGAGGGGCATTTCAAAGAGGTTGTACGAAACAGGATAGAAGGATGCACCCTCAAATACGGGGATTTCAACCCCCGCAATATTGCCGGTGCCGGTTTTCAGGTCTTTCACCTTGATGAGAGTTCCATCCAGACCGACATCTTCACCGAAGACCCCGATCCACCTGCGGAACTCATTGTTCAGATTTTCCTGTTTCTGACGAACCTCAGCCTCTCTGAGCTCCACATTCCGGATCTCAATCTGCAGCTGCTGTTTTTTAAGAATGAGGGTCGGAAGGTAACGGGTATACATCTTGAGTGCATCCTTTTCCTTCTTCTGCTCATTCTTTGTCAGTTTAATTTTTGCCATTGCTTATCTCTCTACCGGCCAGAACTGATCAATGAGAGAGGATTTCAGTCCGGTTTCTTCGGATTTGAAACACTCTGCAAGAATGGACCAGCCGTTATCAAGGGCCTTTTCAAGGGGAGTGTTGACAGAAAGGTCCATCATCTCCGCTTCGAATCTGGCTCCGTACTTCAGCAGTTTTTTATCCCACTCGGACATATTGAATCCCATGGACTGCTTTTCCATCGAGTCTTTGTAGGAGGCGTAGAGTTTGATCATACCGTCCATCAGGGCCCGGTGGTCGTCTCTGGTCTTGTCGTTGACCTGCTGCTTCAGACGGGAGAGAGAACCGAAGGGCTCGATACGTCCGTTTTTCAGGTAGTACTGGCCTTCGGTGATGTATCCCGTGTTGTCGGGAACGGGGTGGGTTACATCGTCACCCGGCATGGTGGTAACTCCCAGAATGGTAATTGAACCGGACCCTTCGATATCAACGGCTTTTTCATATCGGGAAGCCAGCTGGGAATAGAGGTCACCGGGGTAACCGCGGTTGGAAGGTACCTGTTCCTGAGTAATGGCGATTTCTTTCATCGCATCGGCAAAGTTGGTCATGTCGGTCAGAAGAACGAGAACCTTTTTACCCTGCAGAGCGAATTTTTCAGCTACCGCCAGTGAGATATCGGGAACCATAAGACACTCTACGATGGGGTCTGCCGCCGTATGGATGAACATGGTGGTTCTGGAAAGAGCGCCTCCCTCTTCCAGTGTATCCCTGAAAAAGAGATAGTCGTCGTATTTCAGACCCATTCCGCCCAGGATGATCATATCAACCTCGGCCTGCATGGCGATTCGTGCCAGAAGCTCGTTGTAGGGTTCTCCCGAAGAGGAGAAGATCGGAAGCTTCTGGGACTCCACCAGTGTATTGAAGAGGTCGATCATGGGAATACCCGTACGGATCATATTCTTGGGAATGATTCTGTTGGCCGGGTTGAAGGAAGGTCCCCCGATGGTGATCATATTTTCATTCAGGGTCGGACCGTTGTCTCTGGGAACACCCGAACCGTTGAAGATCCGCCCCATAAGATTTTCCGAAAAGGAAACCATCATGGGATGACCGAGAAACCGGACTTCATCTCCCGTTGAAATACCCCGGCCTCCTGCAAAGACCTGAAGCGAGACCATATCGTCATCCAGCTTGATAACTTCAGCCAGAGAGTCTCCGAAGGATGTCGAAATCTCGGCAAGGTCGCCGTATTTTGCACCGTCGGCCTTGACCGTAATAACGTTTCCTACAATTGAATCGATTTTGCTGTAAACTTTTCTCATCTTGTCCCTCAGTTCTTGGCCATCAAAGCGGCGGCATTTTCATTGACACGGATTTTCTTGTCGGCGATGTATCCTCTGATCTCTGTTTCCAGCTTCTTGAATCCTTCGCTCTGCCACTCTGTACCGTTAAAGTCCAGAATGAGCTGTCTCAGCTTGTTGAACCAGCTTCGGGCCTCATCTTTGCTGCTCAGATCAAGAACAGCTGTCAGAATCTCCATCATCAGATTGAAGACATAGGTCTGTCTTTCCGGTGATACGGCGGAGTCGACCGGGTCGAAGGAGTTCTGCTGGAAATAGGCCGAGTCGAGGAGTTCCCCTTTCTGATACTGAATAAAGTCCTGAAGAGACGTACCCTCTTCACCGACAACCTTCATCATGGATTCGATTTCGTAAGCCCTGAACAGGATGTTATAGGCATAGGAAGTCTGATCCGGATCGATGATTCCCTTGTATTTGCTCCAGGAGTCAATGGGGTGGATAGCCGGATATTTACGGGCATCCGAACGCTCTCTGGACAGACCGTGGAAAGCACCTACTACTTTCAGAGTAGCCTGGGTTACGGGTTCTTCGAAGTTTCCGCCTGCGGGAGAGACGGTTCCCCCGATGGTGACGGAACCGATTCTGCCGTCCCGGAGTTTGACGATACCGGCTCTCTCATAGAAACCTGCGATTGTGGATTCCAGGTAGGCGGGGAAGGCTTCCTCACCGGGGATCTCCTCCAGTCTTCCGGACATCTCTCTCATGGCCTGAGCCCATCTGGATGTGGAGTCGGCCAGAAGAAGAACGTCCAGTCCCATCTGTCTGTAGTACTCGGCCAGTGTTACGGCCGTATAAACGGAAGCCTCTCTGGAGGCAACGGGCATGGAAGAGGTGTTACAGATGATGATGGTTCTCTCCATCAGGGACCGGCCTGATTTGGGGTCCAGAAGTTCGGGGATCTCTTTCAGAGTTTCAACAACTTCTCCGGCCCGCTCACCGCAGGCAGCGACGATTACGATATCCACGTCCGCATGGCGGGATGTAACCTGCTGAAGAACGGTTTTTCCCGCACCGAAGGGACCGGGAATACAGTAGGTTCCGCCCTTGGCAACAGGAAGAAAGGTATCAATAAGGCGGACCTGGGTCACCATGGGTTCAACTGGCTTCATTCTTTCGGCATAGCATGTGACCGCTTTTTTAACAGGCCACTCAAAACTCATGGTCAGGGGGTAGACATTCCCTTTGGAATCCTCAATCTCTGCGATTGTATCTTTGATAGTATAGCTGCCCTGGGGTTTGACAGATTTGACGGTGTACTGCTCCAGATAGGAAAAAGGCACCAGAATCTGATGTGTAAAAGGACCTTCGGGAACTGATCCGATCACGTCAGCCTTGACAACTGCATCGCCTGCTTTAACCGCGGGAGTGAACTCCCACACTTTTTCCTTGGGAAGAGGATCAAGATAAAAACCTCTCTCCAGAAAGTATCCGGCTTCTTTCGCCAGTTCTGGCAGGGGGTTCTGAAGACCGTCATAAACCTGTCCCAGAAGTCCGGGGCCCAGTTCGACAGCCAGAAGATCACTTGAAAATTCAACAGGGTCTCCGATTCCGATTCCCTTGGTAATTTCAAAAACCTGCATCTGAACCCGGTCGCCATTAACGCGGATTACCTCAGACTTCAGTTTCTTTCCGCCGGTTACGACAAAACCGACCTCATTCATCTGAATGTTTCCGATAACCTCAACGGTTACCATATTTCCGTTTACACCAACTACTTTACCACTGCTTTTCATTCTTGTTCTCCAACTGCAACTTCATCTATTCCGGAGAGGATATTCTTGTAAATTTCCTGATATCGTGCAAAACCCGTCTCTTCGTCAAAGCAGCGTTTCCTTTCGAGAATCTGCAGCTGAAGCGAGTAGAGAACCAGGAATTCCAGGTCAAAAAAGTGACCGACTTTCAGGCTTTCAATATATTCCCAGCGTCCCCTGTTCAGGGTGTTTTCTGCCGTCAGAGGAGACTCTTCCTTGAATGCGGCGGCTGCCAGGGCTGCCGTATCCGCATATTTCACTCCTCCGACTGTATAGTCATCAGCTTCCAGCCCGAGAGCCGCCGCTCTGAGATGAACAAGCTCATTTCTGAGACTGATCTCCCATTTTCTATACTCTTCCGCAATGCCGGGAAAATCCTTTTCTGTTTCTGGATTGATCAGTGAAGATTTCAGAATATTCCACTCTGAAGGATTCAGCCATTTACGGCAGTCTTCAAGATAATCACTATGCGTCAGTTCCACCGTCTCATCATAACTGAGCATGGGGAGGGACGCGACTGTATAATAAAACTGACCCAAAACGGACTCCTTTTATTTTTCCAGGATACTCATGAGACCGGGGTTCAGATATTTTGAAAGCAGCTCCATAAGCTCTTTGTCGGAAAAATCATAAAACGCGCGTCCGTCTTTCACAGAGATTCTGAAACCGGCGTCAAGACCGGAAAAAGGTTTGATTTCAAGACCCTTGTCGATCATGGATTTGAGATCGGCTTTCAGTTTGCCTTCCATGGACTTCAGCGTTTCGGGAGCAACCAGAACGCTGAGATCGGCAATCTCGTCTTCTTTCCAGGATTTAAGAACGGCGACAATACAGTCCTTCAGACTGTCCCCTTTGAGGACTTCTGCTGTTCCGGACTGTACGATTCTGTTGAAAAGTTCCTCCACATCCTTTTTGACGCTGAGGAGAAGATCTCTTCCGGCCTGTTTCAGGGCTTCTTTACCGGCCTGTTCCATGCGTCCGGCTTCATTCTGTGCCTGAGACTTAATCTCGGCAGCCTCTTTTTCAGCATTTTCAATGAGGGCCGCAGCTTTTTTTTCAGCTTCACTTATAATCCTTGAAGAGCTTTCCTCTGCGCTTTTCACACCGTCATTCTTGATTTTCTCAATAAGTTCCTTAACCTGAACATCCATGCGATACAACCTCTTTAATAGATATATTTTACCACTTTCTGCATTTTCCGTTCCGCAAGAAGAAAAACTGCCTTTGGAAATTGATTTTCTTCAACAAAACTTTTCAGAAAGACACTTAAACCCTGAATAAAAGCATCCTTGTCCTTATAGTCATCCACCGGAAACTGATCGAGCCGGGGAACCATTTTTTCAAGACAATGGATTTCCCTTTCCAGCAGGGCTTCATTCTCCTGCAGGACATAATGGGTGATTTCTCTGCTGCTGTAACGGGTTCTGTAGATCTCCATCAGCAGTGCCATATCGGCTCTGGTTTCTTCCAGCTCCACTTTGAGAATTTTTATAAAAAGCTTCCTGTTTTCCGGCACCGGCAAATCCTCCCTATCAAACTGACGCAACATGATCAGCAGCGAAATTACAGAGTTCCCAGAGACAGGTCACCCCATATCTTAATCATATTCCCATCCAGACCTATTTCCAGTAATCTTTCCGGAAAATTAGTTTTAATTTCCTCTTTCATCATATCCAGGACTTTGTCCCTAATTTCTTTCACCAGAAGAGGTTCCACTCTCTCTAGTGTAGAAATCTCAATCTCGATGACATATCCCCGGCCCTTTTCGCTTCTGTACCCGGGTGTGAACAGAGCCTGAACATTGAACAATCCGTCCATTTCTGGATTGGAGGTGGTCCCCCTCTCCGGCCGGTTCGGTCTCAGTCTGTACAATCCTCCATACCGGTCCTCAAGCTGTTCATCGATCCTGTCGCAGATCTGCTTCAGCTTTCTGTCCCATTCCACGGTCTTCGGATGAAACATAAGCTACCATTCCAGGGTCCAGACAAAATCATCCCTTTTATAAACATCAGGGAGAGGAATGCTGAATCTGACAGTTCTGCCGCTGATCTCGCCGAAACTGCTGGAGCGGATATTCCTGGGAAAGGTCATTTCAAATGTCAAAACATCATCTGCAAACAGTGAGTTTATGATGGACAGGGTTTTAGTGTCCGGAGTTCCTTCCGGTTTATAGATGCTGAGAACCAGAGTTTCCGTATTCCCGCTGGATGAATAATCAACAGGAAAGCCGAAAAACTGAGCCAGATCATTGAGGCTCTGATAGTTCAATCCGGCCGATATAGTGACTGAATCCGTATCTTCTGATTCGGAAAAGGATTCCAGAGAGATTCCGGGGGTGACGGCTGCGAGTTCTTCGAAATCGGATCTGTTTACAGGCAGCGGAATCAGGTTCTCTCCCGTGACCGAGTCCTTCTGAATACCAGCCGCTTTCTTACTGATTTTGTAATCAAGTGATATCCGACCCGCTCCCGATGACTGATGCACCAGGCCTGTCGTCAGGGTCAGACAGGAAGAGAATAATAATGCTGTACATATCAGGCCGAGCAGCAGGACTTTTGATTTCATTTTCAGATCCTTTTCATATATATCATAAAACTCATGGGGTAGACAACCGAAACCGGGATTTCCTCACGAGTCCTGAAAATCTCAGTACTTCTGCTCATTTTCCAGAAGTTCGCTCATCATGCGCGTATAGCTCTCATACCGGTCTTCATTGATGAGTCCTTCGGCAACGGCACGTTTGACAGCGCATTTGGGCTCCTGAAGATGCCGGCATCCGGCAAAGGAACACTCCTCGTCCAGACCCGTAAATTCGGGAAACCAGTGAGTCAGATCCCTGCTTTCGATCCCCCAGAGCAGTAGATCTCTGATTCCGGGTGTATCGATAATATAGCCTGCATTATCTTCATGGGGAATCATGATAGCAAAATTGGTTGTATGTTTACCCCTGGCCATCTTTTCCGAGACTTCCGCCGTCTTCTGGCTGGCTCCGGGAATGAGCCGGTTGATCAGGGTGGATTTTCCAACGCCCGACTGGCCCGCAAAACCGACAGTCTTTCCCAGAATCAATTTCCTCAGGTCCTCGATTCCGTCACCGGTTTCGCAGGATGTATAGAGAACGGGGATACCCATGGATTTGAAATTTTCAAGTCTTTCGGCCACCCATTCTGGAATCTCCTGATCCGACTTGTTCAGAATAACAGCCACATCCAGGTTACCCTGTTCAGCCAGAATCAGAGCTCTGTCGATGAACCGCGGCCTGAAGGGCGGCGATTCGGGGGAAACGATGCAGTAGAGAGTTTCCATGTTGACGGCCAGGGTCTGCAGCGCCCTTCCCTTCTTGTTCCACCTGGCAAAAAAGTTCCGTCTGTCGTAACGGCTGATCAGAAGACCGCGGTCCTCGTCCGGAATGACTTCGAATTCAACCAGATCTCCAGCGGAAAGGGGGTTGTAGAACCGGGTGTCGAGTTCCAGCTTCTTTCCCTTGATTCTGCACTCTCTGACAACGCCGTCTTCACTGCTTTTTACATAGAAGATGTTGTTGATTCCCCAGAGGACCACACCTTTCATAGTTCCTCCAGGGGGAAAAATCTCATACCGCATTCTGAAGCGGCGGACTGATAGGGTTCGGATCTGAAGCCCTTACCGGTCACATAGAAA
Source organism: Spirochaetaceae bacterium (assembly GCA_003249275.1). The sequence goes on along the minus strand of QKJO01000121.1, from coordinate 2,567 downwards.
ATCCCCTCATGTCCTGTGACGGTTGTTTCAGTATCGGGAATAAGAGAGAGTATTCTTCTGCCCACACCGTCGGTGGAGTCAATGATTCTGACAGTTTCGGGAAGCATTTTCTCGATCCAGGGCTTGAGAAGGATGAAATGTGTACAGCCGAGGACAACCGCACTCCACTCTCTGCCGGCTATATGGTCGATATAGGGTTTGAGAATGCGTTCCACCTCACTGTCTTCCGCCCTGTACAGCTGTTCCTCAACAAAGCGGACCAGATCGGGGGCCGCTTTGGTTTCAACGATCTGTCCGGCAGCGAACTGTCTGATCAGAGCCTCCAGATACCGTCCCTGTACCGTTTTCTCCGTGGCGAGAACTCCGATTTTTCCCGTCTCGACTGTTTCCGCTGCCGGTTTAACCGCCGGAACGACCCCCACAAAGGGTATGGCGAAAGCCTGTCTCAGGGCATCCAGAGCTGTCACGGATGCGGTATTGCAGGCGATGACGCAGAGATCGGGGTTGTGTTCATTGATTATAAACCGGGAGATGTCTTTCAGACGGTCAATCAGAAAGTCCGTACTTCGTATTCCGTAGGGGAAACAGGCGTTGTCGGCCAGATATATGAGATTCCAGTGAGGTTTTCTCTGCCTTATCCATTGGAGATAAGGAAGGCCGCCCAATCCGGAATCCATGAAAAAAACAAGGGGCTGCGGTCTGTTCAAGAAAAGAGATCCTCCAGTTTCTTCTTTGCCTCTTCCTTTTTCTTCAGAGCCGAATTGTCGGAGCCTGCTCCCGAGGGAGAGAAAAAGTCGCAAAAGTTGGCCCGGTCTTTCTCGACGACCCGTTCAGCCTGGGGCTCACGGCACTGATCGGCCGCGGTTGTATCATAATGGAGGCAGTTCAGACATATTTTCAGTTCTTTCCCGCAGTTGGAGCAGAGGCTTGTGCGATACACTTTGCCATCACTTTCATGGCCGCAGAAATAACATTTATTCATATTCGGATCTTAACCCCTTGTCAAAGAAAAGGCAATAAATTACATCTTTTATATGTTCAACATGGATTTATGCTCCTGGCCGGGATGCATGGAGGAGAAAAATTCAGACAACCGGCTCTGCCGGACTCATCAGGATGAGGATTTCAACTCAAGAATCCGCCAGTATCTTGAAGAAAACGAGGTGGTCAGTGATCTGATGGCCCCCGGACTGACCTTTACAGGTCTGGATCTGAGCAGGAAAATTTTCATCAACTGCTATTTTCATCATACCCGCTGGGAGAACTGCACTTTTGACAAATCCCGTTTTCAGATGTGTTTTTTTGATGACTCCTTCTTCGACGGCTGCAGTTTTCTGAAAGTGAATATGCTTCACTGCGTCTTTACGGTTTCTGTTCTTAAAAACTCGACCTGGAAGGGATCGGATCTTATCTCTGTCAACTGGAACCGGATCAAATCAAGGGAGTGCAATTTCAGCGAATCCGATCTGTACTATTCCAGATTCATCGGGAGTTCCATCAAGGACACCCTGTTCATCGACTGCAACCTGAAACGTGTTGACTTCTGCCTGTCCAGACTGAAACGTGTCAATTTCCGTTATTCCAATACGGAAGAAGCCTATTTTCAGAAGGAAAGCAGAGAGTGAACATTTTCAATCATTTTGCGGCGGTCGGATTCAGCAACACCTACCTCATAGGCTGTGAAGAGAAGCGAAATGCAATCCTTGTGGATCCGGGGGTCATGGATGTTCCGCTGTTGAAACTGATCGAGGACAATGAATACTATATCCGCCATATTCTTGTCACCCACAGCCACAGAAATCATTACGGCGGCATCAACACGCTACTGAAAATATATGATGCCGAGGTCTGCGCCGCGCTGCCCCTGCTGGATTCCACGCCCTGCCGTGTACTGAATGAAGGGAACTATCAGTTTTCAGGCCTGGACGTGGAGGTGATTCCCATTCTGGGACACAGCGACGATTCTCTTGTCTACAGAATCGGTCATTTCTTTTTTACAGGAGACATCCTCTCGGCCGGCAGAACGGGTACGGCTCCCGACAGGGTCAGCAAGGAACTGCTTCTCCTGGAACTGGAACAGAAGATTTTCAGCCGGGACGGCCATGAGATCCTCCTGCCGGGACACGGACCGCCCACGACCATACAGGCGGAAGCGGAGATGTTCAGAAAGTACGAAAAGAATTGACTACTTCTGTTTGTCCATCCGGTCAAGCTGTTCCCTGAGCCTTTCGAAGCGTTCGGGGATTGGTGCTTCAAAATAACGCATCTCTTTCTCTCCGGGCAGAACGATTCCCAGTTTCCAGGAGTGGAGCATCAGTGTGACATCGCCGACCGCATTGTCCTTGCGGGCGTAGATCGTGTCTCCCACGATGGGACAGCCCATGGACTGGAGATGGACTCTGATCTGATGGGTTCTTCCCGTCTCCAGCTTCAGTTTCACAAGGGTATACCTGTCCCAGGACTGAATGACTTCATATCTGGTCAGGGCATGTTTACCCCGGGATTCATGAACCTTGAATTTTTTGCGGTTGTTGTCGTCCCTGGTGATGAAGGTTTCGATATCGCCC
>QKJO01000196.1 GCA_003249275.1 Spirochaetaceae bacterium | reverse complement strand
AAAAGGAGGGAACGATCCCCTCGGTATTCCGGTCTTCGGGAATGTAACCCATACCCCTTTTGATGACCTCTCCGGGGGTCAGATTGGCGATATTCTCACCGTGGAACAGGATCTGTCCCTCCGAAACCCTGCGGAGCCCGTTGATGACCTCAGCCAGCTCCTTCTGCCCGTTTCCCGATACGCCGGCGATACCGACGATCTCTCCGGAAGCAACGGCAAGAGAGAGGTCATTGAGGGCGTCAAAACCCCTGTCGCTTTTCACCTTCAGATTTTCCAGCTCCAGCATGACTGTGCCGGGAGCCTTGTCATGCTGATTTACAGGAAGCTCAACGGCACTGCCCGTCATAAAAGAGGCGAGTTCCGCTTTGGTATACTTTTCAGTATCCCCCGAGAAAGTGACGTTCCCGTGCCTGAGGATGCTTACTTTGTGGGAAAGGGTCTTTACTTCATGCAGCTTGTGGCTGATGAAGATGATGGAAAGATTTCTGGCCATCTGCTGAAGAAGGACAAGAAGTTCATCCGTCTCCTGAGGAGTGAGGGCGGAGGTCGGCTCATCAAGGATCAGAAATTTAGCTCCGTAACAGAGAGTTTTGATCAGCTCCACCCTCTGCTGCTCTCCTACAGAGAGCTGCCAGATATAGGCATCCGGATCACACTGCAGTCCGTAGAGGCTGCTGATCTCCTCGATCCGGGCCCGGACCTTCGCCATCTGGACGATCCCCCGTTTGTGCAACTCCTTCATTCCCAGAGCAATATTCTCCAGAACTGTCAGATTGGGAACCAGCATATAGTGCTGATGCACCATCCCGATTCCGGCCTGAAACGCATCCCGGGGTGATTTGAAATGAACGGGCTCATCGTTGATGAGGATTCTCCCTTCATCAGCCTGATACAGTCCCATCAGTATGTTCATGAGAGTGGTTTTACCGGCTCCGTTTTCCCCCACCAGGGCCAGAACCTCATTCTCCCCGATGGAGAGATTGATGTTGTTGCAGGCAAGAACGCCCGGAAAACGCTTTGTAATCCCCTCAACTTTCAGGGAATGGATTTTTCCCGCTTTCATAGATCTCTCCAGTTATCAAAATCAAATATGCAAAAAACAGGGCCGTCCGAATGGAGGCCCTGCTGAATAAAAAACGGCTTTATATAAAAAACCGAGGGCTTGAATCAGTAAACTACACTCTTCCAGTCAACCACAAGAGACCCGTCCATGATTTTTGCCTTGGCTGCATCCACTGCAGCAAGGATATCGCTGTTGATGAGTTTATTCTCTTTTGAAATGGTGAATGTGAAACCGCCGTTGGGAATTGTCAGCCAGAAAACCTGTCCGCTGGGAACAGAATCTCCCGCCTTGAATGCCTCAACAATGGCGGTGTAGATAGGATCGAAGTAGTATGTACAGGCCGCCATCAGCTTGTAGCCTTCGGGACTTTCGAAAAGAAGCTCGGAAGTTCCCATCCAATAGACGTCCTTGTCGGGAAACTGAGCAATGGCCTGGAGCGCTCCCTGGCCCTGCTGAGCGGAACCGGCAAGAATATCGTATCCATCGTTGATGAATGTCTGTGCCAGCTCGCCGGCTTTGACATAGTCACCGTAGCTTCCGGTATGGGCTACGCCGATTTTCACATCGGGATTCACCGACTCGGCACCGAGCCAGTAACCTCTGTTATACTGGGCCGCATCGCCGCCGTCAACGGGACCGACGATTCCGATTTTGTTTGTCTTGGTAGTCATACCGGCAATGATTCCGCAAAGGTAGCCGGGCTGCTCGGTAGCGGGCTGGTAGGTAATGACATTGGGGCCGAGAACTTCGGAAGAGGTACCCATGATGAAGGTATTGTCGGGGAATTCCTCACTCAGCTCGGTAACGGAGTTTCCGAACTGGGATCCGTGGAACACGATGTAGTCAAAGCCCTGGGCGATGTACTGGCGGGCTGCGGAGTTGGCATCAACAGGTTTCATATTCTCGCTGTATTCGATCACCATCAGACCGGGGTTGGCATCGGATACGCGCATGGCCGCATCGTACATGGTCTGGCTCCATCCCTTGTCGTCTGCGGCACTGGGAAGGATCAGGGCAACTTTGACCTGAGTCGGAGCGGAGGCTTCCTGAGCTCCGCCAGCGAAGAGAGGAGAAAGACCGGCAATCAGAGCCAGCAGAATAAGTAGATTCTTTTTCATTTATTCTTCCTTGTATTTGGTTTTTAACATGTTCCCCCGTCTGAGGAACAGAATCTGTTTTGAGAATATTTTTAAAAATTATCCGAAACCTGTCCATCTCCTTTCCGGAGATTCCTCACAAAACGGCTCATATTAGATTAATTGGTCAGTTTAACGGGGTCAGGTTTTTTGAAATCTACACAATTGTATGAAACCGCTTTCTTTCTTATCCCGCATCAGCCCTTATTCCAGAATCCGCGATGATCCGACACGACGGCTTCGATGAGTTCATCGTTGTCCACAGGACCGATAATCTCTATATCCTTCTGACCTCTTGAAAGAACTTCCCGGCAGGGCAGACAGAAGGTCTGGTTTTCAGGATCATCACCTGTCATTTCCAGAAGGGTATGCTCCGAAAGGGCATAGACAAGTCGTCCCACATTGGTCCAGTACATGGCACCGGAACACATGGCACAGGGCTCAACAGAGGTATAGAGAGTGCAGTCACTCAGGAATTCTCTGGAGAATTTTCTGGATGCGGCTATCATCAGGTTGGTCTCGGCGTGACCGCAGTCGTTATGGTCTGTGGTTACCGTATTCCCGGCGCGGAGGATGATTTTGCCTTCCCCGTCTGTCAGAACCGCTCCGAAGGGATGATTGCCGGCGGCTTTCGCTTTTCTCCCCTCCAGGGCGGCCTCCATCAGAATCTCGATATCGCGGTCTGACACTTTTCCTTCAATTATTGACAAAACTCGTCTCCCCGGTTCATTTTCCCCGGCCCGGAAGGTTGACCTTCCCCTGCCGGCTCTTTGATTTTCAATGAATATCTCTTATAATACCCCCATATGCAAGGCATTCCACTCAATACGGACAATACCCCCTCTGTTATCCTGGAATTGATTTTCAAACTGAAAATCAAAGATGTCATGACCAGGAATGTCAGAACCTCATGTAAAAGCTGTTCCATGCGGGACATCCAGAAGATCATGAAGGAAGAGCGGATCACGGGGGTCCCTATTGCCGAAGGATCGAGACTCTGCGGGATCGTCAGCATGGAGGACGTCCTCTCCACCATGGACCGGGGTCTGATCGAAGAGCCCGCCTACAAACACATGACAAGAAACGTCATTGTTCTGGAGGAGGACATGCCCCTTTCCTTCGCCATCAACTACATGGATAAATACCACTACGGACGGTTTCCCGTTCTCAATATGAACAAGGAACTTGTGGGCATCATCACCAGCCGGGACATCGTCAATCATCTTCTGGTGGAAATGAACCGGGAGATGACCCGTCTGGAAGAGATGGTTCCCCGGAGCGAGCCCGTTGAAGTGGGTTCCAGAGAGCTGAACTTCATCTGCCACCGCTATGACTTCGAGAACGCCGGCCGGGCCTCAACAGAGATCAAGAAGGCCCTGAAAGAGAGGAACATCGACAGGAAGATCATCCGGCGGATCGCCGTGGCCTCCTATGAACTGGAGATCAATCAGGTGGTGCACTCACTGGGGGGAAGGATGACCTTTACGATCAATCCTGATTCAGTCGTCATCGAAGCCGCCGACAGAGGGCCGGGTATCGAAAATCTGGAGGATGCCCTGACCGAAGGCTTCTCCACCGCCAACGACTGGATCCGTTCTCTCGGATTCGGTGCCGGCATGGGTCTTCCCAATGTCAAACGGGTTTCGGATGATTTCACGATCGAATCCGTCCCGGGCAGGGGAACAACCGTAAGAACAGTTATCTACACAAATACGGAGACTGAAGAGAGTACCTGACCCGGAAAGGGCGGCAATCCCGGCGGGTCATCCGCCGTATTTGAGCATAAAGAGGAGGAAATTATGAAGGTAAAGGATCTGACTGAAAAACTGGACTACGAATGCCTTGTGTCCGACGGAAATGAAGAGGATATCACCGACGGCTACACATCGGACCTCCTCAGCGACGTCATGGGCAATGCCCCGGAAGACTCGGTCCTGATCACCATCCAGGCCCACAAGAATACAGTGGCCGTCGCCTCGCTGGCGGGCATCCATGCCCTCCTGATCTGCAACAACCGTCCCGTTCCCGACGATATGCTCAAAGCTGCCTCGGAAGAGGGAATCTCCGTATTCCGTTCCAAGGACAACCAGTTTACAGCCTCCTGGAAGGTACGCGAACTGCTCTGATGAGAATCGATCTCCATAATCACTCCTGTCTCAGCCCCTGCGGGAGTCTTGAACTGTCGCCTCTCAGACTTGTACGGGAGGCTTCGGCCAAAGGGATCGGGATGCTGGGACTGACTGACCACAATGCGGGAGACAATCTTCCCGCTTTCGATCTCTGCTGCCGGAAAGCGGGTATCATTCCCGTATTCGGCCTTGAAGTCACCAGCCGGGAGGAGGCTCATCAGCTCTGTCTGTTCGGCGACCTCAAAACGGCCGTCCGCTTCGGTTATACAATCTACGAAAACCTCGTGTCCATTCCCAACAATCCCGACCTGATGGGAGACCAGATCATAGTGGATGAAGATGAAAACATAATCGGAGAACTGGACCTCCATCTTGCCGGTGGAGCTGTAGATTTTTCGATGGAAGAACTGATTGCCATGGTTCATGAGAGAAACGGGCTTTTCATTCCCGCCCACATCGACCGGGCCGCCTTCAGTATAAAAAGCCAGCTGGGGTTTCTTCCGGACAACGATTATGATGCCGTTGAAGTCATGAAAAAACCCTGCCCTCTCAACGGCGGCCGGTATCCCGAAATAACGGGTTCCGATGCCCACTACCCCGAAAATGTGGGACAGAGGGGATTTGAACTGCCTCTGGAAACAGATGATTTCCAGGGACTGCTCCTGGCCCTGAAAAGCCTCAGGAATTGAAAAAGGGAAGAGGATTCTTCCCCAATATTCCGAATTTATCTGCCATAATTTGGATATATGAATCAAAGACATATATAATATTACTGAACAGATTTTGACACCTCAGGTGTTACAGTCGTATAGAAACCCTCACTTTGCCTGATGCGAAGGGGTTTTAAGGAGTTTGGAATGAAAAAGAATGTAATCGTTATAAGTGCTTTGATGGCTCTGGTTCTTCTGGCCGGATGCGCGTCCGGCAGCGGTGAGAAAGTGAAAGAAAGAAGGGACCTGCCCGAATGGTTCCTCAATCCCCCGGTTTCGGAAGATGTGATTTACGGTCTGGGAATGGCAAAAATGTCGTCCGACAGCCTTTCCAGGGATACAGCCATCGCCAGAGCCAGAAAGGATGTGGCCCTCCAGGTGAGCACAAGGGTTCAATCCATGATGACCGACTACGCCCAGGAAGCCGGTGCCGAAGGAAACAGCCAGACCATCAATTTTGTTGAATCCATTACAAAGCAGGTTGCCGATGTGGAATTGAGAAATGCGGTAACTGAAAAAGTATACGCCGCCGTCGACGGAAACTGGTTTGCCATGGTGTCCTACCCCAAGGGTCAGTTTTCCGAAGATGTAGCCGCCATATTCTCACGTAACGAAGATGCGGCCTTTGCCGAATTCAAGGCGGACCAGGCTCTCAAAATGCTGGAAGCAAGCATCGACAAAGATCCCCTCAAATCATCCGCTACGGCTGAATAACCGGTTCCGGATATCTGATGATTGCAGGCCGCTCTTTCGGGAGCGGCTTTTTATATGCAATTGGACAGATTCCGGAAAAATGTCAATTATCACAAACCATTAATTGATATAGAATAGATTCAGGTTTATATTTAAGAGGAACTCTTCCGAGGAGAAAATGAATAAAGCAGCCTTGATTCCGATCCTACATCTTGTCGTCTCATTTGCTCTCTGGGCGGATATTTCAGCTGTGATTGTGGATCTGGACGGGGAGGTCATGGTCTCCCGGAACGGGGTTTATCTTGATGCCTCCGAAATAGACTACGGAACCGAGCTCTTCACCCATGACATCCTTCAGACCGGTGCCGGCGGGTATGCCGAACTCTCCATCAACTCACCCGTATCCTCCGATATCACCGTCAAGGTTATGGAAGGTACGACCCTGTATATCGATCATGTCCTTAAAAAGCAGTATCCCGAAACGTCTCTGGTGCTCCAGCGCGGTGCCGTTCAGACCAAAGCGGCGGCCCTCATTCAGGGGGGCGGATTCACTGTCAAAACCGATACTTCGGTGATGGGAATTAGAGGGACAGTTTTTACGGTTACCACGGCCCCGGATACATCCATGCTCGTCACCTGCCGGGAAGGAGAAGTGGTCTGTACGACCGACGGATCGGATGCGGCGATACAGCCCGGGAAGGTGTATGAAACAACTCCCGAAGGTCTGAAAAAACTGATAAACGTTCCGGCAGACCGGCTGGACCAGTACACGGCCGACTGGCAGAAGGCCAGACTGGACGCGTTGAAGATCAACGGAGTCATCTCCCTGGAACACTATGCAAACCTCTACCTGCAGGTTGCACCTGGATTTCTTGAGTCCTTCAACGAACTGAGCAGCAAACAGGTCCTCTTTCAGAAATGGGAAAAGATTATCGATGAGGGAATCACAATTTCCATGGGTGAAGCCACGAAGGACAAGATAGCCCTGAGCAACGGCATCATAAGACTGAGATCAAGACTCCCTCTTATGGAGCATGTGTTCTATACACTCTATGACCTCACATCCCTCCTGAAGAATTCAGGCGGTGAGTGGGGAGAACTTTCCGATACGGCGGAGAGAACCCTTCTGATCTACGAGAAAAGAGAAAAAGAGTTTATGGAGAAACTCACCCGGGCAAGATATTATTTCAAGGTTTTTCTGGAGATCGATAAACAGGCCTCAGGCCACAGCCTTATGCCCTCCTCCGATCTGATGGATGATTTCCTGCTGGACGACAGTTTTTTTATTACTCCGCCCGCACCCGGCCTGCCCGGCAGTTCCTTCTGACAGGCCGGTAGTATCAGACGTTGAATTTGAAAAACAGGACGTCCCCGTCTTTCACGAGATATTCCTTGCCTTCCATTCTCATCTTGCCGGCCGCTTTGATGGCCGCTTCGCTGCCCTGTTCAAACAGATCATCGCAATGATAGACATCGGCCTTGATAAAGCCTCTCTCAAAGTCGGTATGGATGACGCCGGCTGTCTGGGGAGCTTTCATCCCCTCCCGGAAGGTCCAGGCTTTATTTTCAACACCACCCACTGTAAAGAAGGTTCTCAGTCCCAGGGCTCTGTAGGTAATTCTGATCAAACGGCTGAGACCTGACTCTTCAAGTCCCGCTTCCTCCAGGAAAACAGCCCTCTCCTCAGGGTCGTCCAGAGCGGCGATGTCCGCTTCCAGCTTGCCGCAGAGAACGACCACCTCGGTGTTCTCCTTCTCCGCAATCTGCCGGACCGTTGCGACAAAGGGCGATTCCTGTTCCAATCCAGCTTCATCCACATTGCACAGATAGATCTGTTTTTTCATGGTGATGAGCTGAAGATCCTGTATCAGCGCCTTCTCATCATCGCTCATATCCAGACTGCGGGCCGAAAGCCCCTCGCCCAGATGATTTTTCAGCCGTTCCAGAAGAGGCTTCATGGCAAGAGCCTTCTCCTTCGCCGATTTTTCAGGCGATCTGGTGTTCTTCTCATTTTTAACAAGACGGGACTCAACAGTTCCGAGGTCGGCCAGAGCCAGCTCGATATTGATCACTTCAATATCGTCGGCGGGACTGATTTTATTGTCCACATGGACGATGTCTTCATTCTCGAAACACCGGACAACATGGACGATCATGCCGACTTCCCTGATATTGGCCAGGAATTTATTCCCCAGACCCTCACCTTTGGAGGCACCTTTCACCAGACCGGCGATATCCACGAACTCCACAACAGCCGGCACAACCTTGGCAGCCGGGATGATTGCGGCGATCCGGTCAAGCCGGGGATCGGGAACGCTTACGATTCCGATATTGGGGTCAATTGTACAGAAGGGATAGTTGGCCGCCTCCGCAGGGGCTGCCGTCAGGGCAGAAAATATGGTGGACTTACCGACATTGGGCAGTCCGACAATTCCGCAATTCAAACTCATCTTAACTCCGCTTAAAGAGGCTGCAGAGAGCCTCATTCATTCATTATTTTTTGATCCGGGAGGACTCTTTGAAGCTGGGGCACTGACGGCCCGTCGCTTTCTTCACCTCAAGGGACGGGACCTGTTTCGATTTGATTCCGAACACCCTGCATCCTCTGGGAAAAACAGGATCCCATGTCACGAAAAAGTGCTCGCAGATCAGACAGTCCGGTCTCTTTTCAGAACTCAAAACAGTCCTATTCCCCTTTGAGATAATACTGCATCAGCTGCAGAAAATAATAGATCTTCTTATATATTTCCGACATCTCCTCGGCTATGGAGACATCACTCATCATTTCAATTTCTTTCCAGTTGACGATCAGTTCGTGCTTGGGCGACTTGAAATCATCGATACAGCGCTTCAGGTTCTTGCCGATGGCAAAGAAATTCTGAATCGAATCATTCAGAATACTCAATCCTTCGGAATTGATATTCTTGAGAACGTTTCTCATCGCATCAAGGGCATTCCTGTCCCGGTCCGCCGCCTTGGCCAGGCGTTTGAGTTTTCCGCCCAGTTCCGTCTCATCCGCCAGATTGTTGTCAAAATTGAGGAGGTCTTCCGAAAGGGACATCAGCTGATGATAGGACTCTGAAAACTGCTGGGAGGCAAGACTGGTGGTCCACTTTCCCGTGATGAGCAGTTTGTCCACTACATGCCTGATGGGACCCTTGTAGTAATCCAGAAAAAAGGCCTTCAAAAAGTTCAGCGGGTCAACATACTTGAAGCCCGAATCAATCCTCTTTGAAAAAGCCATATTGCTCTTTTCCGTGTAGTACTTGAGTCTCACGACGGAAGTCGTCCCGAAGATGCTCATTAGAAGAGAGTCTCTCTGGCTCTTCTTCCTGTCTCCCACGATGGCATTGAGGGTATTTTCTGCCGTATTTTTGACAGAGGACAGATAGTCCTCCACAATTTCAAAGCTGTTGATTTCGGTATGGGACTTATAGGAAGGATCATCATCCAGATAGACTATCATAAGTTTCATGATGCTGGTCTTTCTGAATTCCTTGACGATCTGGAGAACCTTTTTCCATCCCTCCCGGGAGAGAACATCCATATTCCGGTACTGGGAAAGGATTGTAATGATCGTGTCCCAGTCCGCCTCTGTATCCAGAGAAGGGAGAATGGAATCAAAATCCTTCAGGTCATCGATGATGTACTCTCCGTTGATGCTGTCGAACCTCGGGTTGTAACCGTAGTCCCGTTCGGGAAGGAGGGAATCGAATTTCTTCAAAAGGAAGAAATAATCGAACCTGATGAACTCCTGCATAACCATCATGGAGCTATAGAGTTCATTGATCTTTCTGGCGAGGGGAAGATCAAAGAAGGTATAGATCTCTATAAGCTCTTCCTTGATTTTTTCTTTAACCTCGTTGAGGTTTTTATTGGTCTTGCACCGGTTGCGGATGCTCTCTTCCGTAAGACCTTCAAGAACCTTGACCTGTGCTTCCGACAGGAAATTCTCAACAATGATGGACTTAATGGCTCCCGACCCCTGGAGAGATTCCAGAAGGACCTGAGCAGGACCCACCTCTTTGTAGATATCGTAAAATAACTTTGCCAGTGCCGGTTCGGCGGTATTTCCCTTTACCTTGTAATACCGGCTTCTTTTTTTGAGATCTTTTTTAACTTCCTTGAGGAAACGTTTTTTATCTCTGTCGGCATCACTGATACTGATGAAAACTTTCAGTACTTTTTCTAAAAAACTCATACCACCATCTTTCCCGGATTTTTCGGGGACATGATTTTGACCATGTCCTTAATTTAGGGTAAATTGGACCTGCTGTCAACGGAGAAAGAGTATTGGAAAGGGAACAAAGGCTGAACTGCAAACCAATTAT
>QKJO01000080.1 GCA_003249275.1 Spirochaetaceae bacterium | reverse complement strand
CACTCAGAGAGGAAGATTCCCTTGAACAGGATGATTCCGTCATTATCAACCTGGCCTCTGATGAATATTCCAAAGTGGCGGATGAGACACTGACGGGTCGGAAGATCATTACTCTGAGCTTCAAGGACAGTACAGCTGCCGGACCCAGAACGGTGGGTATGTACGCCAAGCAGGCCAGAGGGATATTCCTCAGACAGATCCTCCGGAACAGGGTTGATCGTATTCCTGATCTACAGAATCTGTCCGCCGGAAATTATGCATATAACAGAGAACTGAGCAGTGAAAGACACTGGGTTTATCTGAAGACATAGTCAGAATGAATAATACCCGACCTATTTGGGAGGGTTTTTACGAAATATTGCTTCTGAACATTGAGAAACGCCCATTCCAGTAGTAAATTATAAGTGATCGATAAACAGGATTGGTGTTATGAAAAAAGCGTTTTTTGTTCTTTTTCTGACATGTCTGATTCTTCCGTTCGTTTTTGCAGAAAACCCCTTCACCCTGCTGATGCAGCCGACTATGCTTGTTCCCCTGGGTCCGGAAACGGAAAAAAATACGGCATATTATTCATTGGGCGGCGGCTTCCTTATGGAAGGAGAGTTCAACCTCGACAGTCTGAAGCTCTTTCATTTCGGACCCCAGTTCGAGTATGGAGCTCTGCCCATCAAGGAAGGTACCACATCTTTCAGCCTTCTCAACTTCGGTCTCAATGCGGGAGTGAAGCTGAATCCCTTTCCCCGTTCCATCTACAGGATCTGGGTCGGAGGCGGAGGATCTTACGGAATGTATGAGGGAGTCTCTTCTCTCTTCCCCTATTATGCAGGGGGAACCGACCTGACATTCCGTCTCACTCCTGCCGTCAATATCGGCCTGGGAGGGCGATATACTCAGGGCCAGTCTTCGGCAGGAACGATCTATCAGACCGTCGGGGTGACACTGGGTGTGGGGTATAACTTCCAGTCGGGTTCAAGAGGCGCCGAAATTCACTACGATATGAGGACACAGGAGATCTATCCCCTCTACTACACCTGGTATGATGAGAATCCCCTGGGAGATGTCACCATTACCAACAGATCTTCAGAAACAATAAAGAACGTCAGAACCAGCTTCTATGTTCCCCAGTATATGGAACAGGCCAAATATTCGGACGAGGTTGTTTCGGTCATGAAGAGGGGAGACACGTCCACCGTTCCCCTGCAGGGCCTGTTTACCAACCAGATCTTCGAAATCAATGAAGGACTGAAGGTCGCCGGAGAGGTCAAGGTGGAGTATGAGTATTATGGAAAAAGGTACTCCGAGTCCATTCCCGTGACCATTCATATCAACAATAAAAATGCAATGACCTGGGACGATGACCGAAAGGCCGCCTGTTTCGTCACGGCCAACAACCCCCTTGTTTACAGTTATTCCAGAAGTCTGTCCGGCAAGATCCGGAACGAAGCCCTTCCGTCCCTGGACAAGAACTTTCAGATCGGTATGGGGCTCTTCGAATCACTGAATATTTACGGCCTGGGCTACGTTGTAGACCCCTCTTCATCCTATGCCGATTTGTCGGAGAATGAAGATGTGGTCGATTATATCCAGTTTCCCCAGCAGACCCTGATCTCTCAGGCCGGAGACTGCGACGACCTCTCTGTACTCTATGCGTCCATGCTGGAAGCCTCCGGTATTCCCGCTGCCTTCATAACCATTCCCGGCCACATCTATGTAGCCTATCAGCTGGGCCTGGATGAACAGCATGCCCGCCGCTGGTTTCCCACGCCCGACGATCTTATTTATGTCAATGATCAGGCCTGGGTCCCCGTGGAAGTCACCCTGGTGGATGACGGTTTCATGCTCTCCTGGAAGACCGGTGCCCGTCAGATCCGGGACAACAAGGGCGTCTACGGATTCTATCCCGTACGGGAAGCCTGGAAGACCTATCCCGCAGCCGAATTTGAATCCAGCGGCATCGCCTATCTGCCCCCGCCTGCGGATGTTCTGGTTCAGCATAACAAGGAGCTGAAGAGGTTCCTCCTCCAGGAGATCAACACTCAGGTGGCTTCCATCGAACAGGAGATAAAAAAACAGGGTAAATCCCATATTCTGTATAACAAGATGGGTGTCACCTACGCCCGTTACGGATTTATTGATGAGGCGGCAGGCTGGTTTGACAAGGTTGTGGCCGAGGCTGATTTCTATCCCAGTCTGATCAATCTTGGAAATATCTACTATCTGAAGAAAAATGCCGCTGAGGCATCCAGATACTATGCCAGGGCACTGAGGGCCAAGCCCGACAGTGAAAAGGCCCTGGTCGGACTGGCCATGGTCAGTTCCGAACTCGAAGATTACGACACGGCCAACTCGGCCCTGGCAACCCTGGCTTCCGTTAATCCCGATGCTGCCCGCGATATGGCTCATCTGGGAACCAGCGGTGCAGCCAGAGCCTCATCGGCTCAGAACAGGGAGGTCGACGAATGGAGCGAATAATAAAAAATCTGGGAGGCATTGTCTTTATCCTCCTGGTCATGACTGCGGCATCCTGCAGGGATCCCATGGATCTGCTGGGCAAGCTGGAGGATGATGTTAAATCTGCAAATGATCTCTACCTTGTTATCCTTGGTGTTTCACCTACTGAGAACGCCCTGGATGTCAATCCGGGAGCGGATATCCGTATAGAATTCGACCGAACTGTCGAT
>QKJO01000207.1 GCA_003249275.1 Spirochaetaceae bacterium | reverse complement strand
CAGAAAGAGAAAGCTTCTGGAGAAACAGAAAGAGGGCAAGAAAAGAATGAAAATGGTGGGTAATGTAGAACTTCCCCAGTCTGCATTCCTTGCCGTCCTGAAAACGACCGAAGACGACTGATGTCTAACGGATCTTCCTGAGCAGCACCCTGGCTTCTCTGATCACTCTGACCAGAAAGGCCGGGTCTGTATTGGGGAGGATTTTCCGGTCCGGAAAATGAAAATAGAGATAGTCGCACTCCCCGAGAAGGGGCAGGATCGTCTCTGTATCCGCAGATCCCGCACAGATCTTCTCCCAGACAGCGATGAGTTCTTCCAGACGTCTTCGCTCAAGCTCTATGAAGGATGTGAGGATCTGATCCGGACTGTCAGCGCCGGAAGGTTTTATTTCTTCTTTTACCCCGGTTGGGATTTCCCCGGCTGATCCGGCCGTCAAAGTATGAAACCCCTCATGATCGAGGGGCGGAACGGTCATTCTGAGTCCCTTTCTGCCCAGATCAAATACTCTGCCGTTCATAGACCGGCTGAGGTCTTCCAGCTGTCTGCAGTAACTTTCCAGGATGGAATTCGTTACCGTTCCCTCCGTTTTCCCCTCCGCCCGATAAGAAGGTCTTGAGAGGGAGAAGTCAAGCCATACATCTCCGGTCAGACGGTTCTCCCTGAGCCGGCAATAGTCGTGAAAGGGGGTTTCCCGGGCGTGGGTTTTCCCTTCTGTATAGGAGAAGTCCAGGCCGCTGAGGAAGATCTGTCTGTCCGTCAGGAGGCTTGCCAGAAAGAGAGCCGTCACACCGACTGAACCCAGCGGTGGAATTTCTGTCGGGAGCATCCCCGCCTCTCCCAGTCTTCTGTGAAGTGAGGTCTCCGCAAATGAGGACATGAAGATATAGTGATTGAAATTCTGCGGTCTCAGCGTGGGCGGATAGGCCGTTATATCTGAAAAGAGATCGATTCTGTTTGAAATGATGCTGTAGAAATCCTGAAGATTGTAGAACTGTGCTTCCAGGTTGACTATGCCGTCGGGAACTATGCCGTTTCTCACAAGACTCTGAACAGCCGTGTCCACACTCAGAAGATAGACCCGTTCCCTGTTTTTCTGAATCAGTGGAATACTCTCTTCCAGAGATTCTCCGGCGCCGGTCAGGAGAATCGGTTTTTCAGTCCTGAACCCGGCTATGTCCGGTCTTTTAAGAAGGGGAAGATTTTCAGTCAGATTCCTGATCCAGAGGGGTGCCATTCTGGCGAGGGTCAGTCTGTTCTGCCAGTAGTTCTTAATAAAGTGCTGAAAAGTCGAAAAAAGGGAGTCGTACTTCTCCTTGTTATGACGGTAACCCGCATTCAGGGGAACAAGATGACATTTTCTGAAATCACCAGTCTGAACCATTTTGAATACCTGATAGAGCTGAGCAGTACTTCCTGTTCTGAAGCTTCTGTATTTATTCTTCGGCAAGCCGGCTGCCAGTTCCGTCTGGAAGTCCTTTGACAACGCCATCAGAGACTGATCGACTTCCAGACCGATCACGGCAGAAGTTTCCGGAATCCGGTTTATAAAAGACAAGATCCCGTAACCCAGGAGGGGAGACGGGATGATGTATATGCAGAACTCGATAGCCGGTGCCTCCCGGCTCAGCCTTTCGGCAGAGTCGGAGGGGGCAAACTTTGAATAGAGCGGCCGGCCGTCGCTCAGAACATTCCACTCACCGTTGGATGCCCTGACAAGGCCGGTACTTTCACTGCTATTCAATTCAGGACTGTGTGAAAATCCGGCTGTAGGCAGAGTTGAAATTATCCTTGAGCTTGGGAGAGGCCAGAAGTATGCTCTGAAGCTGGCTCTGTTTGTACTGGGACAGTTCATTGCCCAGTTCAGCATGGATGTAGTCCATATACTCTTCAGGATAAGTAAATCCGTCCTGAGAACCTGTCAGTGAGAAAACCACAACGCTTCTGTCGAGAACAAGGGGTTCCGAAGTTTCACCGGGAGTCTTCAGAACAAATACCTTGTCGAAGAATTCGTCACTGAAGGCTGCGGCGCTGAGCAGACTGTTGTCTCTCTTGTTTGCGGGGCTGTTGGCGATAAAGGGAACATTTCCGTATACAGGTGCGATAAACCCGGTTTCGCCGCTTTCAACACCGAGAGCCGCTGCGGCTTCCGCCAGAGTAGAACTGTGGGCCGCCAGAGCCAGCTCTTCAGCCTTGCCCATGAGGTAATCTTCGATAAGACCGACTTCTTCTCTTTCCATATAGGTTCTGACGGTTGCTGCAAGTTCCCTGGAGCTGAAGTCGGGTTTTACAGCTGCCGAATCGGCCTTGAAGATATACCAGGTTTTATCGGAACCTATGAGAGCGCTGTGTTTACCCGATTCCAGTGACATGACCGTACCGGCCTGATCCTCATTAAGGAAGCTCAGAAGGGTGTACTTGTAGGTGGAACCCATAAGTCCGCCGTCTTCTGCATAAGTGTCCTTTGAGTAGTTTTTGGCAAGATCTTCAAATGACTGCTCACCGGCTTCCAGTTTTTTAAGGACAGCAGCGGCCTCACTTTCCGAAGATTTAAGAGTGATTCTCCGCAGTGTTACAGATTCAAAGAGGGCGCTGTTTTCATTTCCGTAGGATTTGACCTGATCATCGGGAAATGAGGAGTAAGGCAGTTGCGCATAGGAGAAGTTTTTCTCGGGATTTCCCATCTCAA
>QKJO01000165.1 GCA_003249275.1 Spirochaetaceae bacterium | reverse complement strand
GTCGTTAAACGCGCAAAGGTCTCATGCATGAATGAGACCGTACGAATCTGTTCTTTTGAGAATTTATCCGGACGTCTGAAATCCCAGATTCTTATGTTCTTCCGCTCGGTAACCTGCTGCGCTTCCTCGGGTTCTGTATCTCCCGTGGAAATGGCGGTTAAGAGCTGATCTATTTCATCCTGTGACAGAACTTCTGTCATGCTGACCCCTTTTTATGACCTAGAATTCATAAACCTGCAATTCCGGAAAAATAATATCCTGAACCTTTCCCTGACTGAGAACCCTGTTGACCAGGTCCTTCAGTTCAGTCTTGATAATATGCTCCCGCTCAGGAGCCAGCTCGGCAGCCGTCTTCTGACTGAAATAGTTTCTGATAATGTCCGTCAGCTGCGCTGTCCGGGCCACCAGCTCGGTCTGAACCTGACTGTCACCCTCTCTGTATCCGATATCCACCTTTACAATGACCGAATGGGGTGACTGATCTCTTGTCACTCCTCTGATCTGGGGAATCAGGGTGTAATAAGTATAAGGTTCGGGTATGGTCTCATAGGCCTGAGAGACCTCTGCAAAACTTCTGTTCACACTGCCTTTATCCAGGACGCGGAACGTCACAACACTGATTGTGATTGTTAAAAGAATGGCAATGATACCAGACACGATATAGACAAGTACCCTGGCAATTTTATCCGAGATAAAGCGTTTCTTTTTAGACTCGCCCATCTCATCGGCAGAGCCTCCGTCAAGTGCATTTCCTAATTCTATATCATCATCAGCCATATTATCACCTGCATCCTATTTAACAGACAAATTTTATCAGATATAAGGGTTTTATGCAAACACTTCCTCATTTCTGAACTTTCCATCATTCATGAGCCTCTGCCAGTACGATAACATCAACTCTGCGGTTGTATGCCCTTCCTTCAGGGGTATCATCGGGAACCAGCGGAACCGTATCGGACATACCGGCTATCTGGAACTGTGCTTCATCCACACCCAGATCCACCAGATAGTGAAGTACATTGGCCGAACGGGCTGCCGAAAGCTCCCAGTTGCTGGGCCAGGGGCCGTCCGGATCCGTTGGACTGGCATCAGTATGACCCTCAATTCTGAACTTTCTGTCATCCAGTTCGTCGGATGAAAGCAGACCGGATAGTTTCTGAAGAATTTCCCTGGTGCTTTCAATATCCACTTCCGCACTGGCCGGTCTGAAAAAAGCATCCGAAGCCAGTGTGATCACTACCCCTCTTTCATCTTCGGTGACCCTGACCTGCTTGCTCTTGATTTCCGGTTTGAACATGGACACAGCTGTCTGTCTGGCCTTGTCCAGACCTCTCGCTCTCTTGGTGGAGGGCATGGCCATGATGTTGTTTCCCAGCTCCGCCAGCTCTCCCACATCCAGGGTATTTCCTCCCTGAAGAGGCCCTAAACCATTAAAGGAAACCATGATGAGCTCCATACGGGCCCCCTCAATGGTTTCCGGATTCATCAGGATAACAAAGAAACAGAGAAGGAGGGTTACCATGTCGCCGTAAGTGGTCATCCACTCGGCAGCACCCTCTTCGCACTTGGGACACTTTTTATTCTCTTCATCAGCCATGACGGTTCATCCTATTCACCTGCTCCGCCCTTCTGAGGCCGTTCTGACGGGGGCAGATAGGTGTAGAGCTTATCTTCAAGAATTCGGGGGTTATCTCCCGACTGAATAGAAAGGATTCCCTGAACCATAATCTCCTTGACCAGCATTTCATCCTTGTTTCTGTCTTCCAGTTTGATCTGTATAGGCATGAGGACAAGGTTGGCAAAAACCGATCCGTACAACGTTGTAATAAGGGCAACAGCCATGTTGGGACCGATCGAGGCTGTATCTTCCAGGTTGGCCATCATACCGATGAGTCCCAGAAGGGTTCCGATCATTCCGAATGCCGGTGCGATCTTGGCCCAGTTTCCAAAAAAGTCGATACCGTCCTGGTGCCGTGATTCGATCATTGAAACATTTCCATAGAGGATCTTCTTGATCACGTCGGGGTCTGTTCCATCCACGACCAGTCTCAGACCGCCTCTGAGGAAATCATCCTCCACATCATTGAGGGCATCATCAAGGGAGAGAAGTCCCTCTTTACGGGCATTGTCCGCAAAAGTGACAAGCTGGGTTATGATGGCTTCCTTGTTGTAGACCTGGACATTCATAACGATGTTCAGATACTTGGTAAATCCCAGAGCTCTCTGCATGGGATTCGCTGCGATCATTGCGGCAAAGGAGCCGAAAATAACGATGATAACCGATGCCACGTCCAGGTACAGGGACATGGCATTACCGGCTGCTATAATCGATCCTACGATCAGCAATAATCCGCCGAATAATCCACCTATTGTTGCGATATCCATGAAAAGACTACTCCTAAATTCGCTTTCAAAACTTGCTGTCGGCAAGTTTCTGACGCTTATGACATAATCGGGGCCCGGATGCACGGCATCCACCCCGTTTATGTCATTCCTCGTTCTTGAAACCGCCGATCAGGCGCCGGTATTCCACAATTCTGTCAAAAACAGTCGCATAATCCTCCTGCACCACCAGCCGTTTGCCCGAAAGCATAATGATGGTGGTGCTGGAATCAGCTTCGATGTATTCAATCTGATGGGGATTGAGATAAATCACTTTTCCCAGTTTCCCCACCATAGTCACTTCTACCATTTAATCAGCTTACCCTTATCTCTTGAGCTGCAGAAGTTCCTGCAGCATGGTGTCGCTGGTTGTAATGGACTTGCTGTTGGCCTGAAAACCTCTCTGGGTCACAATCATATCGGTAAACTGTTCGGCCAGATCCACATTGCTCATTTCCAGAGCTCCGGAAACGAATTTGCCCTTTCCCGCAATTCCTGAAGGTCCGATATTGGCCTCTCCGGAGTTGATGGTCTGCATATAGGTGCTCTCACCGTTCTTTTCCAGTCCGCCCGGGTTGATAAAGCTGGCCAGAGCCACCTGTCCGAGGGATCTGTTCGTACCGTTGGAATAGACACCTGTGATCACTCCCTTGGAGTCAATCTGGAAAGTTTCAAGATAACCCATGGAATAACCGTTCTGACGGAAAGCCTTGGTAGAAGAGGTTTCGGCAAACTGGGTCACTGTATTGGTATAGCTTCCCACTTCTCCCAGATTCAGGTTGAAAGTCTGTCTCAAGGGGGCGCCGTCCGCTCCGGGGGTGGAGTTTAAAACGTCAAAGGAGACAGGGATCAGGAGATTACCGTTCTCAATACGGTCTCCCTGAGCATCAAAAGCGGCAGTCAGGGCACCGAGATTGTCAAACTCCATTGTGAAGTTTCCATCAGCGTTATTGGCAGCACCGATATCCAGGGTTGTATTGGTAGGAGTCTCTCCTCCCTCATCCACATTCACGGCGACATTCCACTGATTGTTCACACCGGGTGTTTTTGTAAAACTGATAGTCATCTTGTGAACATTACCAAAGGAGTCGTAGATATCCTTGTCGATGGTCCAGGTTCCCTGCCTGACGTCACCGGGACCGGCACCGGGAAGGATCTCGGGAGTTCTCTTGTCCAGATTACAGGCCAGTTCCACTTCAGAAGTGGCACTGGCAGGGTCTTTGCTTCCCACAGGAATAAAAAGATCCTTTGTATCGCTGGCTGTATTGATAAAGGTGGAACCGTCAACGGTCTCTGCTTCCCAACCCTGAACCCTCATTCCATTGGCCGGATTGACAAGCATGCCCTCTTCATCCAGACCGAAGGCTCCTGCACGGGAGTAGAACTCCTTGTCACCCTGACTGAGGATGAAAAATCCGTTTCCCTGAATAGCCAGGTCGGTACTGTTGCCGGTAGACTGAAGAGATCCCTGAGTATGGATCGTATCAATGGTGGCCACGGTCATACCCAGACCAACCTGCATGGGATTCACACCACCCAGTTCTTCAGTGGGTCTTGATGCTCCTCTCATCCCCTGGGATATCATATCCTGAAAGATAACCCGGCCCTTTTTGAAACCGATTGTATTGACGTTGGACACGTTGTTACCGATGACATCCATTCTTGTCTGATGATTCTGAAGTCCGGATACTCCGGCATAGAGTGAGCGCATCATAACTGGGACTCTCCTTTGCTGTTAAATACTGTCTGTAATGTACTGAAATCATAATAACTGCCGTTTACGAGCAGCTGAGGGAACTCTCCCCCGGTCACAGCGTCTACGGTTCCCTGAACAATCTGTCCTCCGGACTGGAGTTCTACACTCTTGCCCAGCACATTGAAAGCCTGGGAACTGTTCAGTTTTTCAGCCATAGCCGTAAACTGCTGATTCATATTGGTCATCTGTTCCAGGCTGGAAAATTGTGCCATCTGGGCAATGAACTCTTTATCTTCCATAGGTTTAGTCGGGTCCTGATGTGACAGCTGTGTGATGAGGATTTTCATAAAATCATCTTTTCCCATTTCCTGCTGTTTCACCTTGCTGCCGTTCAGAGCCTTGTTAAAACTGTCCACCTGCATGGAAACCCTTGCACTGTCGGACGCATTCATCTGTGTACTGAAATCCATATTATCTATCTCCTAAACCTATGGTTGTCTCTTTTAAACCATTCATTCTGTCAAAAGCTCCTAAGCCATCATATTGATCTGACCAAGGGCTCCGCCCTGCTCATACACCACCGGGATCTGCTCATCCAGGGAACTTAATGAAGCATCATTGAAATAGACGGGTCTATCGTCCTGATACTGCTGACGTCCCTGTGCCTGCTCTCCTCCAACGGATACATCCAGGGACGCGGAACTGAATCCGCTGTCTTCCAGAGCTTTTGTCAGATCGGCCATATTGTTCAGAAAAGCCTGGCGTACACTATTATTTTCGACAATTATTTTCCCGACTATATGATTTTCATTCAGATTCAGGTTAATCCGTACTTTTCCCAGTGATTCAGGCTTGAGGATCAGCTTGATTTCTCCTTCATTGTGATCCTTGAGGACGAAACGGATATTTTTGGTGAGTTCCTGTGTCCCCTTGTCCTGAAGCTGACGATCCAGAAGAGCCGCTCCTTTCTGTTCTTCGGCGGTCTGGAGGACAAAATTCTTACCAGTCGCATCTCCCTGCTCCCCCCGTGTCAGCATTCCTGACATGTCATCAGAAGGAACCATTTCAAGGGTGACTCTGTTTGGGGGTTCGCCCGTTTCGATCTCTTTCATATGCAGCAGAGATTTATCCCTGATCTGGACGGTTCTCCGGTCTTCAACAGTGATTTTGACATCGCTTTCCGCAGATTTCTTTTTATCCTTCAGGAGAGATGTTCCTTTACTGTTAAGATTTGTCCCATTGAGTTTTACTTCTGCCGTGACAGAGGAATTCATAATAACGGCTTCTTTCTGAAGGACAGGCTGGTCTTTGACTTCGGTTTGCGCCGCTGCCTCCATTTTCACAGCTGTTTTATCCGCTGAAAGGTCTTTCTCCGTCTGAAGAAGCAGATTCTCTACTGGACTGTCGGGGAATTTTTTCATTTCCTCAGCTGATAGAATCCGAATCTTTGCGTTTTTATCATGGTCTTTCAGGAAAGTACTTTTTTGTACGGCTTTGAGACTGGATGAGCCATCCCTGCTGCTTTCAATAACGCCTTTTTTGATAAAAAGAGCCAGTTTGACATCCAGAGCGGCATCAGTCTGATCATGGCTTCTGAGAGCTGTTTTCTTCTGAACATTCTCATTTTTGGAATCAGAGGGCACGGAAGCGGGAGAACCTTTCTTACCGGTCGTCTCTGTGGAAGCGGATGACTCACGGCTCTCCTTTTCTTTGCGGAGAGCTGTTTTAAAACCATCGCTGTTTTTTGTCAGGCCGGGAGCCTTCTCAGATGATTTCCCGTTTTGTACCGGAATGAGATCCGGTGAGGGAGCAGACAACTGAACCATGGCACCTCCAGAATATTTAATCTCCCGGTTTTAAAGTCATTTTGCTCTGAATTTCCGCTGCTCTTGGGGCAGGCATCAATGACAACCAGTAGGCAACCAGGGACGCTTTGCCAGACGAGGAGGCCAGCCGTTCCGATGTTCTCAGAAGGTCAACCAGCTCTGTGTCTTCCATTTCCAGCATGATGGAAACGGCGTTCTCCGGAGGCATTCCCTCCAGGTACTTGGCATTTTGTTCCAGGTTTGCTCTTTTATTGTCGTACGATTTCAAAGCTTCATTAAGGGATTTCTCTTTCTCCTCAATAGATTTCTGTTTTTCTTCAAGCTGACTCCCCAATTCGGCCAGCTCCGCTTCCTTCAGAACGATCCCTTCTTCACGGGCTACCAGCGAGGCTTCCATGATATCAAGGGCTTCCTGCTGCTTATCCAGGCGTTCCCTGTCCAGCAGATAGAGGTCATCGGGCTGTTCCACGGGTTCTGGAACATTCAAACGAACAAGTTTCAGTACGGGAGTGAGAGTTTCCCGTGCATCAATGAGTCCCAGAAAATCAACCCAGAGCAGTCCCCCGATAATGAGTACAGCAATCAGTATGATGAGAAAAAAGATTTTCGCCGCTCCGGCGCCGCCTTGTATGCCAGCCATTTCAGTCCCCTGCCTGTTTCAATCTGTTCATATTATTCAAAAGATCATCCAGAGAGTGAGCTTCCACTCTGTTTCGGATCTCCTTGTACTCGTTATGCCGTTTCTCCTTGAGCTTATCCAGCCCCTCTCTGCCGGCTCTGGCCATCCGGTACTCCTCACGGAGCCGCTCCAGTTCCCCTTCCCTGTCTTCCAGTTCTTTCTGGAGACGGGCTATCTCCTGATCGAGTCTGGCAATATAGAGACCCGACTGAACAAGATCCGCTCCGGGTGCAGCCCTGAGAGACCGGCTTCTGATTTCCTGACGGTTCATTTTCCTGTCATTGATCCTGTTCCACTCACCCATGGCCCTGCCCAGCCGCATCTCGGCTTCCTGTTCCTCCTCCAGACGGAGTTCCAGTATGGTTTCAAGTGTAAATTGAAATCGTTTCATCTCTCAGATCCTCGTCGGTGAGCTCGTCACTCAGATCATCGCCGCTGATTCTGCCCGCACTGATCAGGCTCATTTTCAGGTCGGCCTTTTCTTCAATCTCCTGCTGAAGAAATTCATTGATTTCATCAATTTTTTCTATGGCTTCATCCAGCTGGGGATTGGACCCTCTGGCATAAGCTCCGACAGAGATAAGATCCTCTTTTTCGGTATACAGGGCCAGAAGTTTCCGGATATGTCCCGCATTGCGGCGCATTCTCAGGGGCATGATTTTAGTTTCAAGACGGGAGACAGAACCCAGAACATCCACAGCAGGATAGTGATATTTTTCCGCCAGCTTTCTGGTCAGTACGATATGACCATCCAGGATTCCCCGGACAGCATCTGTAATGGGTTCTTCCATATCGTCCCCTTCCACAAGAATCGTATAGACGCCGGTGATGGTCCCTTTGTCAGAGGTTCCGCTCCTCTCCAGCAGCTTTGGAAGAAGGGTGAACACCGAGGGAGTATAGCCTCTTGTTGCCGGGGGCTCTCCGACGGCCAGCCCTATCTCTCTCTGGCTCATGGCCAGCCGTGTGACAGAGTCAAACAGGAGCATGACATTTTTTCCCTGATCTCTGAAGTATTCGGCAATAGTGGTTGCCGTAAAAGCACCGCGGACCCGGCTCAAAGCTGAAGTATCACCTGTGGAAATAACAAGAACTGATCGTTTCAAACCTTCAGCCCCCAGATCATTCTCAATAAACTCACGGACTTCCCGCCCCCGTTCTCCAATCAGAGCGATGACGTTTATATCCGCTGAAGTATTCCGGGCGATCATGCCCAGAAGAGTGGATTTCCCCACTCCAGAACCGGCAAAGATACCGATCCTCTGGCCTTCTCCCAGGGGAATCATGCTGTCTATGGACCGGATACCCGTGACAATCTGCCGTTCAATCGGTTTTCTGTGAAGGGGGGAAGGAGGGGTGCGAAAAACAGAAAGTCTGTGTGTACCCTTGATTCCTCCCCTTCCGTCAATGGGATGCCCCAGACCGTCCAGAACACGCCCCAGAAGGTGCTCGGAGACCTGAACACTGAGCTGTTCACCTGTGGCGATAACGGGACATCCGGCTTCAATCTCCTGGATATCATCGTAGGGCATGAGCTGGACTCTCTGATCCTTGAGGGCGACTACCTCGGCAAGATGTTCTTTCCCGCTGCGGGGAATGATGATACGGCAGACTTCTCCGATAACGGCCTGTGGTCCGCTGGATTCGATCAGGTTTCCCTGAACCCGGATCACGCGCCCCTGATATTTGATTGTATCCAGTTCCTGAACTGTATCTATGTATCGTTTCAGCATGATCCCCTCCCCAGCGGCATGCCCTTACAGTTTCAAGGCAAGCCCGGTTTTACTGCTCACCTTTCACCTTAATGGGCACAAGTTCCATGATTTTTTCTTCGATTTCTTTCAGCTGACTCGTAATTCTGGCATCAATCTGACCAAAATCGGTTTCGATAATACATCCGCCCTGGTCTACCGAGGTATCTTCCAGAATGGTGATGGATTTAACATTTTCAACCATTTTCATAAAATCGCGTGTGTGGTCGGTTGCCAGATCAAGATCCGCCAGATTGACACGGACAGCCACATCACCCCGGCTTTTCAGTTTGCGGAGAGCCTGGACAATATTGTTGACAACCACATTCTTCTGGTTTTCGGAGATGACCTTGATGACTTTCCGTGAGATGAGAAGAACCAGGTCGATCATCTGCGTTTCCGCCTCGTTGATCATATCCTCCCGTTTCTCAATAGCCTTGTCTATGATGATATGGAGACGCTCGACAAGACGGGCAGCCTCTTTTTTCCCTTCCTGAAAACCTTCTTCCCTTCCGGCGGCTTCTCCCCGTATCCGGGCTTCCTCTTCGATGGAAGCAACTCTCATCTGAGCATCATCTATCATTTTCTGAGCATCCGCCCGCGCCTGTTCCAGGATTTTGGCCGCTTCACTCTCGGCTTCAATTTTTTCCCGTGACGCCTGGTCGGTTTTGCGCCGAACCTCTTCAAAAGCGGTTTCCTCCGCCTCTTTGAGGATCTGACTCGCCTGCTCTTCGGCCCGGGTTATCATGGCCTGCTTCTCTTCTTCCCAGCTGACCCTGAACATTTCGGCTTCACGCCTCAGATCATCGGCTGTAGGCCCTGTGTATTCATCAATATCGCTGATCTCCTCCAGTTCTTCCATTCTTGAAAAAACCGGCGGGGCAATATTGATTTTCTGGGCAGTGAGATTCACAATTTCCATAGGTCTGAACAGATTCTTGGCCATAATTTATACTCTCCCGGGATTAAACCAGAACATCCTCTTCTCCGCTTCTGGCAATAACGACTTCGCCCTGCTCTTCCAGCTTTCTGATGACCGATACGATCTTCTGCTGGGCTTCCTCCACGTCTTTTCTTCTGGTGGGTCCCATAAAATCCATATCCTCTTTCAGGAGGGCTGCTGCTCTTTTAGACATATTTCTGAAAATCTTATCCTGTACTTCAGGGTCAACAGACTTGAGCGCTTTTGCCAGCTCGGCTGTATCTACCTCACGCATAACCCGCTGTACGGCTCTGTCATCCAGCATGATGATGTCTTCAAAGACAAACATTCTCTTCTTGATTTCTTCGGCCAGTTCGGGATCTTCCTCTTCCAGCGACTCGATGATTGTCTTTTCTGTAGTACGGTCTACAAGGTTGAGGATATCAACGATACTGCCGACACCACCGGCGGAGGTGTAGTCTTCAGAAGACAGGGAGGAGAGTTTCTTTTCAAGAACCCTTTCCACCTCTCTGAGGATTTCAGGAGACGTTCTGTCCATGGTGGCAATTCTCTTGGCAACATCCGACTGTTTTTCCTGGGGAAGGTTTCCCAGAATCTGAGATGCCTTCAAAGGCTCCAGATAGGCCAGAATCAGAGCGATGGTCTGTGGATGCTCCTGCTGGATAAAGTTGAGCAGATGAGCGGGGTCAGTTCTTCGTACAAAGTCAAAAGGCCTTGTCTTGAGAGAACTGGTCAGACGGTTGATGATATCCACAGCCTTCTGGCTTCCCAGAGATTTCTCCAGCAGTTCACGGGCGTAGTCAATACCACCGGAAGAGATGAAGTCGGAAGCCATCATGAGTTCCTGGAACTCCTGAAGAACCATATCCCTCTCTTCCGAATTGATGTTTTCAAGACGGGCGATTTCGAAGGTCAGGATCTCGATCTCATCTTCTCTGAGGTGCTTGAAGACCTCGGATGAA
>QKJO01000238.1 GCA_003249275.1 Spirochaetaceae bacterium | reverse complement strand
GTCGACGACTAACACAGCACCCTTTTCAGCTTTATACTGCTTACCTTTGATCTCTACAAGTGCGTACATTCAATCAACCTCAACAATCTATTATTTTGGCACTCAATGGGTATACCATTTATCACGTAATGTGGTCAAGTGCCGTGATTTAGTAGAAAATTACATTTTGTCCAGAAACGGGATATTCACCATTTCAAATCCGTTCTTCAGAACCTGAAGCACGGCCCTGGTCAGAGCGATCCTGCTGACGGTGAGAACCTTGTCGTCCCCTCCCAGGATGGGACAGTCATGATAGAACCGGCTGAAACTCTTGGCGATATCATAGAGATGACAGGCCAGAATGGAAGGATTCAGGTCCCCTGCGGCATTTTCGAGAGCCCCCGGGAAAGAACTCAGGTTTTTTACAAGTTCCCATTCGGCATCGCTGTTCAGCAGTGAGAAATCGGGAGAGATCCCGGCATATTCACCCGACTTGTCCTCATATTTCTGGAGCATGCTGCTGATTCTGGCGCTCATGTACTGAAGATAGGGTCCCGTGTTCCCGTTGAAAGAGAGAGACTCTTTCGGATTGAAGACCATATCCTTATAAGGCGAAACCTGAAGCAGAAAGTAATGAAGAGCCGCCAGAGCGATCTTTCTTCCCGTCTCTTCCACATCGCCGACGGCCTCAGTCCTCTCCTTGTTCCTGATCTCATCCCCGGCCATGTCGGAGAGCTGTTTGAGCAGATCATCCGCATCGACAACCGTCCCCTCTCTGGATTTCATCTTCCCTTCGGGCAGATTCACCATTCCGTAAGAGAGGTGATGCAGCATCTGAGCCCAGGAATAGCCCAGTTTCTTGAGAGCGTGGAAGAGAACCTGAAAGTGATATTCCTGTTCCGCTCCGACCACATAGATCAGCCGGTCGAAGGGAAAGTCTTCATGCCGGGCGATGGCGGTGCCCAGATCCTGGGTCATATAGACCGATGTTCCGTCGGAACGGAGAAGAACCTTGGTATCCATGCCGATATCCGAAAGATCGAGGCGGATACTGCCGTCTTTGTCTTTATAAAAAACACCTTTATCCAGTCCTTTCAGAACTTCATCCCGCCCGGACAGATAGGTGTTGCTCTCATAGTAATAGCGGTCAAAGGAGATATTGGTGTTCTTATAGGTTTCCGAGATCCCGTCGATAGTCCATTTATTCATCAGCTCCCAAAGGGCCGTCACCTCTTTGTCACCCTCTTCCCATTTGACCAGCATCTCCTGGGCCTGGGCTTCGGCAGTCGGGTCCTCCTTGGACCACTGGTTGAATTTGACATAGAATTCGCCGACAAGGTGATCGCCTTTCTTTCCCGAACTTTCAGGTGTGATACCATTTCCGAACTTCTGGTAGGCCAGCATGGACTTGCAGATATGGACGCCCCTGTTGTTGATCAGGTTGACTTTCTGTACTTCGGCACCCGATGCCGCCAGTATCCGGGAGACACTCTCCCCGATGGCGTCATTTCTAAGATGACCAAGATGGAGTGGTTTGTTGGTATTGGGACAGGAAAACTCGACCATGATCTTCTGACCGGCCAGGATCTGTGAATGACCGTAGGTATCGCCGGCGGTCATGACACCGTCAACGAGATCGGCGATGAGTCCGGCTCTGTCCAGAAAGATATTCACATAGGGACCTTCGGCTTTAACCGACCCGGGAGCATCGGTACCGACAGAGGCAGCGACAGCCTGGGCGATGGCGGCGGGAGCAATTCTGAAATCCCTTGCAAAGGGAAACATGGGGAAGGCCAGGTCGCCCATCTCCGGTCGGGGCGGATGTTCGATGATCAGTTTCTCGGGAATTCCGGACAGTTCAAGTCCTTTTTCCCGGGCAGCCCCTGCCAGTGCGTCTGCAATGATGTTCTGCCAGACCTTTTTCTGTGTTTTCATATCCGCCTCTCATGCTTATCAGTTTAGAGGATTTAACCAGAATTAGGGTGAATAGTCAATAAAACGGCCTTTTGATTGAAGACCGAACAGAAGAGATTACAAACGGGTTTCCTTGAAGTATTCATCCATCTTCTCCTTCTCCAGATGGATAAAATCCTTGAGACCGTGATTGATTTTATGGATATCGTCGGCGCATTCGGTAATGCTCTGCCTGAGCTCATCATTGTTCCGTCCGCCGAGGTCTGAAAAATTGGAGAGGGTATCGTATGCTCCGCCGTCCCCCATGACAATGCCGTTCATCAGTTTTCCCATTGTAATCAGACATCTGGAAGAGTCTTCCACGATCATGAGCGCATCACGATTGATCCCGTTGTTGATCTTCATGACTTCCTTTTCAAGTTCATCCTGGCTGTCCTTGAATTCATGGGCGGCCATTCTGATCTTGCGGCCTGCCTCTCCGTCGGGAGTCAGGTAGTTTTCAAACCATTTGATCCTGCTCCCGATCTTGACCAGCTCCTGAAACATCTTGTCATACTCTTCCCTGTTGTTTTTTTTATAGAAGTTTCCTTCAACCAGTATGATTTTCATGGGGTAGTACAGTTTTTTCTGAAAATTATCATTGTAAAAACTTTTAAGTGCCGCCATTGAAAAGGCGAAGGAGGCAAATGCTTCACTCCTGGAATATCCGTTCACAAACTGCAGGGAGGTGACATCCCAGTACCGGAGGAGTTCGGCGGCAATGTCCTCGAGAGCCAGTTCGCGGCCGAAAATCCTTATCTTTTCCGACAAGGC
>QKJO01000141.1 GCA_003249275.1 Spirochaetaceae bacterium | reverse complement strand
AATCTCCGTCGCCTTCTGACCCGGGGTCAGCTTCATGTGGGCATAGGCGTCTTCAAGAGATTTTCTGAGATCATCGGGCAATCCTTCAAGAAGAGGCAGAGAAGCATTCACCGGAACACTCTGTGCCGGGGTGATGCCCCAGGTGATCATGGGTGAAATATCGGAAGCATCGAACAGGACAACATCATCATAAACCGCATCTTTTCCGGAGGAGAGGGTTTTCCACCACTTTACGGCGCTGTCCCAGGCATCGCCCGTCGGACTGAACTCCCGGCCCTTCAGATAGGCAAAGGTGGTTTCATCCGGATTGACGTAGCCCGCTCTGGCCCCGCCTTCGATGGACATATTGCAAACGGTCATCCGTCCTTCCATTGTCATATTGTCAAAAACGCTTCCCGCGTATTCATAGGCAAAACCGAGTCCTCCCCGGACTCCCAGTTTGTTGATGATATAGAGGATTACATCCTTGGGGGTCACCGAATCGGGGAGCGTTCCGTTCACTTCAATCCTTCTGACCTTCAGCTCGTCCATGGCCAGGCATCCTGTTGCCAGAACATCCCGGACCTGACTCGTCCCGATTCCGAAGGCGAGGGTTCCGAAAGCGCCGTGAGTGGAGGTATGGGAGTCTCCGCAGGCGATTGTCATTCCCGGCTGGGTTAAACCGGTTTCGGGTCCTACAATGTGGACGATTCCCTGTTTGCCCGAGGGGGGATCATAGAAGGTGATTCCGAAATCTCTGGTATTCTTTTCCAGTGCTTCCATCATGAGTTCTGCCTGACCGTCTTCAAAGGGCCGGGCAGTAGAGGCTGTAGGGACGATATGGTCGCAGGTCGCAAAGGTTCTGTCAGGAAAGGCTACCTTCAACCCCTCTTCCCTGAGTGCATCAAATGCCTGGGGACTTGTTACTTCATGAACCATGTGAAGACCGATCAGAAGCTGAGTCTGCCCCGTCGGCAGAACGCCCGCATTGTGGGCATCCCATATTTTGTTATAAAGAGTATTCTTAGCCACGGTGTTATTCCTTACTTTGTTCTGTTGTTCTAATTGTAGAGATGATCACATCTATTTTCCACAATAATTGTCATTGATCAGGATTCTCACAAACAAATATTGATTAATCCCCGACTCGGGTGCATCTTGACACATATGGAAAGCGGCAAGGACGTTCGTTTCAGTACTCTGGACAGAATCTACCTGGATAAGGGAATTCAGGAGGCTTTGACATTTCTGAACAGAAAGGACTCCGAATCCAGCCCGTATCTTCCCTCCCGTTTCCATGGAATCAACCATGAAATATTAAGCCCCGTCACACGGGGAGTCATCAATTATGAAAACCTGTCCAAGCAGGACTACTATCTCAACACCGAGCGGTCTCTTGATGCTCTGAACAGTCTTGCTCTTGGATTTCAGTTTGATCTGAACAAGACGAGACTCCTTATGGCCGTAGTCAGAGAAGCGGTTAAAAGCAGGGATGATCCGGAACGCAGTGTTTCCTACCTGGGACTCTACAGAAAGGTTCTGGAAGGCTCGCCCGCCCAGATCAGAAGCATTCTGGTTCAAAAATTTCATCTGACCATACTGGCGGATAAGCCTCTCAATTCCCAGAACAGCGGATTTGACGACAGGGTTTATGAGAATTTCAGCCTTGGGAAAAGAACAGCCCTTCAGGTCATGGTGGACGCCTATATCAAGGGTCTTTCACGGGTGACGATCGTTCATATCAACGGACTCAGGACTGAGATTATACCTCTGGTACTGGAAGCCGGCAGGATGCTGGGTGTTGATGTCGAGTTTGCTCTTGAATTTTCCCACGGCAGGGGGACGGGAAAGCAGAATTTCATGCTCTTCTTTCCGGGATGCAAGTCTCTGGAAGACTACCAGTATTATCTTGAGTCAGAGAGCATGAAAACCTTCCTGGATGATCTGACCAGAGTTTCGGAGGCCAGAGAAAAGGCCGTTTCCAGGGAGATCAGAACGTTCAACCAGAAGGTTCGGCCCGGACTCAATAAGGGTTTTGAAAAGTATCCCGATCTGGTTCTTGAGCCGGTCTCACTGGAAAATCTTCTGAAAACCATTAAGGTCAATCAGCTGTCCATCCCTTCTCTGGGGCATTACATCTATCAGAAATACGGCGAGATTCTTAAAAAAAGAATGGAGGCCTTCGACCTCGATGAGTTTGCTCCCCTGATGGGCAGACTACGGAAGATCAGAAACAATGAAATCTCCTCTCTCGTTGAAAAACTGGAGCGTCTTGATCAGGAATACAACAAGATGGATCATGAGGCCTTCACGGCCAGATATCTCTCTGACGATCTGGACATCTCCGTTACAATTCCCGGTTTTACAGAGCAGCTTCGCAGTTTGAGGCAGATGGGAATGGATGTGATACTGACCCTTCCCCTCAGATACGGACTCCCCAGTTTTCTGGAGAGTCTGCTCAGATACTCGGGTGCCGTCAACGGAATAGAACTGTTCAATACAAAGTATTTCTTTTCGCACAGAAACAGCGAAAATGATTTGAAGGAACTGATCGAACTGGTCAATATCTACAATCAGGGTGCGGTCAAGTCTCTGTTCAGAAAGGCAAGAAGCTACGGACTCATGGACGATCGGGGAGACCGGTTCAAAATCATGCTCTCCGATGCGGCCATTCAGCTTCTGGAGGAGGGGGATCAGAGCCTCAAGATCAAACTGGGCAGCGGTTCCAATGATTACAGCATCGCCTCACCGGGGATGGGGTTTCTTGTTCCCAGAATCTCTCTGCTGGGGATACGCTCTTCGCTGACAGGATTGACGGGACACTACACTCTGCCCTTCCGGCTGGGTGAATCTCCGGAATACCTTCCCTTTACAGTTGAAAGAACAGTCCCGCTCACGATACTGTCGAGGCTGTTCAGCAATGCGGTCATCCTTCTGGGAAATCCGACAGCCTTTGATCCCAGGAAGAAGAAAGAGAGCAGGATCTCCTTCTGGAACCGGATGAGGAATGCCAATTCCATCATCAGGAACTCCATCCTCATTGTTCTCGGGGTACTCATCTCCCAGATTCCCGTAAGAGGAACCCTCAAGCCGGTTTATATCCTGCTCTGGTTCCTGATCAGCGTTCTGCAGTCTGTCCTTTCCGATCTTATCTCTCACGGCGGACGAAAGGTCAGGTTTTATAGAAGAGACCTGATCAACAGCAGGGATCTCTCGTCCTACCTGTTCTACACGGGTATGGCTATACCTGTTCTGGGAAATATCTCATTTCATATATCGGAGATGCTTAAAACAGCCGGTCTGGGTGACGGCGCCTACAGTTTTCTTCTGTTTATCGCTCTCGGTGCCGCATCATGGGTCTATACGGGAACAACGACCCTGCTGAGGGGGTATAAACCGCTGACCGCTCTCGTGAACGGAGCCAGGAGTTTTTACAGCTTTCCCCTCGCCGCGCTCTCATCTCTGATCCTCCCCCTGCCGCCCATCGTACAGCAGAAGATCTGGACAGCCGTAGCTGGTGCCATTGTGGAAGGAGCTGCAAAATTCAGAGAAGATTTGAGAGTAAGGCGGGATGACTACACCAAACTGCTCAGGGAGATCCATTCAGGCTGGACCACCGACCGGCGAATTCACTGCCTTCTCTACGATTTTCTCTATATCCGCGGCAGGATGCCCCGTGGTAAAGATGTTCTCGGCTCTGTTGTCCGTGAGATGGAACCGGAGGAAAAACAAAAAATTTCAGCCCTGCTTGAGGATGAGAACTTCTTCAGATATCTTCTGGATGACAAACTGGATGGAAAATACAAAGACCTTCACCACATCCTGGCAGGGGAACGGGACGAGATGATCCGCTTATTGAAATAATCTGATTGATCTCATTGTAAATCTGACCTTAGAATTAAGATATGCATGTCAGGTCCGGTCTCTTCTTACTGTTCATCCTCGGAGTTATGTCGCCCCTTTCCGGGGTCGATTCCAAGGATTCCTCCAATATCAGATTCAAGACCTATACTGTTGATGACGGCCTGATGACCAATTCTGTGGCTGTGATCTTCCAGGACAGCAGGGGACTGCTCTGGCTGGGGACACAGGATGGACTGAATCTGTTTGACGGGACGAACTTTACAACTCTGGGAGTCAATTCGCCCCTTTCCGGAGGGTATATTCATGATATTGATGAAGGTTTTGACGACACAATACTCATAGCCTCATCCACGGGGCTGTACAGATATGATATGGAGACGGATCTTCTTGAACCTTTTCATGAGAATCTTATGGATTATGAAGTTCTCGATGTATGCGCTCTTTCCCCCACAGATGTTGTTGTCTCCCTGAGAGGAAGGGGAGTGTTCAGATTCTCTTCAGGAGGACTCACTCCTCTCATTCAGGATATTAAAATCAATGACATCCTTGTCGTCGGCAGCAGGCTCTTTGCCGCCACAGACAAAGGCCTGATACTCTATGAACTCAATAATGCCGGGGTAATGGATGTGTACAGACCTGAATCCAGAATCCTTTCTCTTGCCCATGACGGTGACGTCCTTTATGCAGGCACAGACAGGGGAGTGCTGAGTCTGCATATGACAGGCAGTATCACAGAGTTCTTCCCCCTGACGACGGAAGTCTCCGCACTTATTCCCGGAGGGGAAAAGGGCCTCTGGCTGGGAACGGGTTCGCAGGGTCTGTTTCTGAAAAATCATGATTTCAGCAATAACGGTAGACTCGGCGAGAAAGGAACGGTTCTGTCTCTTTTCCTGGACAGATCAGATAATCTCTGGATCGGTTTTCTCGGCCTGGGTCTGAAGAAAATCGATATACACAGACTGGGTTTTTCCTATCTGGGGAGATCGGACGGTCTGGACAATACAATCGTAGTCTCTCTGTGGGAGGAAGAGGACGGCAGTTTGCTCGTGGGAACTTTCGGCGGTGGATTGTATCATTTTTCAGCAAGAGGCCGCCTTGCCAATCATCAGGAAAGGATCGGCGGTACCGGCGGGTCAACGGCAGACAATAGAATTATGAGCCTGTACCGGGACAGCCGGGGTTTTCTTTGGGCAGGAACCAAGGGCAGCGGTCTCTTCCGGGCCGGGGATGATGATTTCATTCATGTGGATGGTTCCTACAGCAGCGTGTATACCATTCAGGAGGATCGATACGGCCGGATCTGGGCTGTTACTCAGGGCGGCGGAGTTCATCTCATAAATTCTTACGGTGAGATTGAAAAAACACTTGAGGCTCCGGTTCTGCCGACACTTACATTCAGAACCATGCTGATCAGCGGCGATAGAGTCTATCTGGGATCAGCGGATAACGGTTTAATCGTACTGGATCTGGAAGGCAATCTTGTGAGGCATTATAACCCTGAAGACAGAGAACACGGTTTGCATGGAGCCCACATCATGAGCATCTTCATGTCCAGTGACGGGACTCTCTGGGTTGGAACATCCGGCGGAGGCCTGCACCGTTACAACTCCACAAACGACAGTTTCGATCAGTACACCACGGAGAACGGATTGCCGAACAATACTGTTTACGGTATCCTGGAGGATCATGACAAAAGGCTTTGGATCAGTACCAATAAGGGGCTGGCGGTCTTATACCCGGAAACAATGGACATCACCGTTTTTACCGTTGCAGACGGGTTGCAGAGCAATGAATTCAACAGCGGCGCCGCACTGTCTGGCAGGAATTCCACACTTTATATGGGTGGAGTCAACGGTCTTACCTATTTTGATCCTGATAGTCTGACCAGAAACGATACGGCGCCCGAAACTCTGCTGACGGGAGTAAGCATCAATAACAGACAGATCCATGTGGGAGAAACAGTTCATAACAGGGTTCTGATCCCAAGGGCCCTCAATTTTATGGACGAACTTGAATTAACCAGGGATGAACTGGTTGTTACGCTGGACTTTAAGGCCCTCCACTTCTCTGCTCCCCAAAACAATAGCTATGCTTATTATCTGGAAGGACTTGAATCTGACTGGAACTATACGGGAACGAGCATCCATTCCACCTATACAAACCTGTCTCCGGGATCCTATCTATTCCACTATAAAGCCGCAAATGCCTATGGTGTCTGGTCTCAGGATAAATCGATTGCCCTGGTTGTCAAACCAAAATTTTATGAGTACCTGATTTTCAAAGTGGGCATGGCGATCCTTCTGGTCACTTTTATCCTGATCATCATCCTTTTGTATCTGAGTAAAACGGAAGAAAAAAATCTGATGCTTGAAAACCGGGTCAGAGAGAGAACGAAGGAGCTTGAAGAAGCTCTCTCCAGAGAGAAAAAAAGGAGAGAGATCCTGTCGATAGGTGAAAAAATGTCGTCCCTGGTCAGTCTGACTCTGCGGCTGTCTCACAATCTCAATACACCTCTGGGGTCCAGCCTGACGGCAGTCTCCTATCTCAAAGATCATCTTGAACGATCCGGAGCGGATGGGAAGCTTATTGAGTGCTGTAATCTGGCGATGGAGGGGACAAAACAGGCTGTCAGCATCGTTCAGCAGCTTTCTTTTGCATCCAATGCGCAGGTCTTTCCGACACCGGTCATGTTCAATCTCAGTGCCGTCATCAGGGAGTATATCGGCCAGTCCTGGACGAAGACGCTTGAGACGTCAAATATTGAATGCCTTCTGGATCTTCCGGAAATCGAACGTTTTATCATGGGATCCATCAGTGCCCTGCAGGAAACGCTGGACAGCCTCATCAGAAATTCTCTGTATCACGGATTCAAAGGAAAGGAAGAAACAACAGGGAATAAAATCTCGATTAAGGTTGTCTACTCTGAAAAGGAGGCCCTGATCGTCTACAGAGATAACGGAATAGGAATAGACGATTCGGTTCTGACAAAAATTTTCGAACCCTTTGAAAGAGGTAAGGGACCCGGCACCGGCAGCAGCGGAATGGGGCTCTTTCTTGTCTACAATCTGATCAGGCTTCAGTTTTCAGGTTCCATAAGCTGTATTCAGGAAAATGAAGGAGCCTGTTTTCACATAAGATTACCACTTCTGGAAATGAAGAAGGTATAATAGGTTATGAGTATTTTTTCTGATCAAACCCCGAACACCGCTGAAAAGAATGTGGATACCGGTCCGGAAGGGGCTCATGATTCCTGGAAGATTCTCATCGTCGATGACGAAACCATCATGCACTCCATAACCGAACTTGTACTCAGAGAGTACAGGTTTGAAGGTCGGGGTCTCAAATTCCTGTCAGCCTATTCCTCTTCCGAAGCCCGGTCCCTCATCAGGGAGAATCCCGATATTGCCGTTGCCCTCATTGATATTGTAATGGAGGAGGACAACAGCGGGCTGCAGCTGATCCGATGGATCAGGGATGAACTTAAAAACGGTGAAATGCGGCTCATTCTCAGAACCGGTCAGCCTGGTATGGCTCCGGAGCGGGATATCATTCAAAGGTATGAAATCAATGACTACAAAGAGAAAACAGAACTGACCGATGTGAAGCTGATCACATCACTTACGGTTGCTATCAGAGGATACAGGGACATCCACGTCCTGAACAGAAACCGGAAGGGATTCCAGCAGATACTGGCGGGCGGAAGCGAGATCTGGGCATCGGAAAGTACAAAGCAGATTCTGTCCGTAGTCAGCAGTCAATTTCAAAAAATTATGACAGGTGAGTATAACAGAATCATCGATGAGTCTCCCATCATTCAAACAGGAATGGATAAAATTCACATCAGGCTGGGTTCAGGAGAACTTGCGCGAAAGCTTGAAAACAGGGAAGACGGAGAGTTCGACACTCTGCTGGACAGATGCAGAAAGGGTGAGAGCATCATTTATGAATCTCCCTATCTGGCCTGCGGACTCAATACCCGACAGGAGAAGGGTCTGTACATTATCGCCAGGGTGGATGGGGAACCGGATAAAACGGATCAGATGATCCTCTCCGCTTTTCTGATGAATTCCTCACTGGCTATGGACTACCACATACTCTCGGCCAGTAAAACCAGGTCGCAGAAAAATATGCTCTATTTCCTGTCAGAGGTTATTGAACAGCACTTTTCCGAAACGGGGAACCATATACGCAGAGTTTCCGAGATGGTTTATCTTCTATCCAGAAAAATGGGTATTCATGAAGATCTGGCGGAAAACTGGAAAATGGCCTCCATTCTGCATGATCTGGGCAAGATCGGTGTTCCCGATCATATCCTTAAAAAACCGGGCAGACTGACCGGAGATGAAATGGAAATCATGAAGTCGCACGTCCTCATCGGACACAGAATGCTCAGCTCCAATGAGGATGAGTATTTTCCCGATGCCGCAGCTATTGCCCTGTCCCATCATGAATGCTGGAACGGATGCGGGTATCCCAACGGACTGAAGGGGGAGGATATACCCCTGCCCGCCAGAATCCTGTCTATCGTGGATGTCTTTGATGCCTTGACCCATAAGAGAATCTATAAGGATTCCTGGGAGTTGGATGACGCTCTTCGTCTGATCGGGGAGAAAAGCGGTATCGATTTTGACCCCTCCCTGGTTGATCTTTTTCTTGAAAATATTGATGAAATGAAGGGAATACTGGATGAATATCCGGACTGATCTGGCTCTGGTTTTTCTACTTCTCACAACCGCTGTGTTTGCTCAGGAATCCAATCTCAGAGAACTGGGTATTCTGAAGACGGGGAGCGGAGATCAGGCCGGTTTTGATGATATTCTTGAACTGCCTGATGACCGGTGGGTGAAAGAGTTTGATGATGACTCCCATGAAAAAATAGAAAACTTCTGGCTAAAGGTTTCTCTCCCCCCGGTGGTTATTGAAACACAGCTCTATCTGACGGAAAACAGAGGAGTCAGGATGTGGGAATTTTACCTGGTCCGGGACGGTGAACTGATCAGATTTGCAGACATTGACTGGTCCCTCCCCTACCGTAATACAACCAGAAACGGAGCCCAGTACCGGGGTCTGACCTATGCCGCTTTCAATCAGTCTCCGGGCTATGACTATTCACTCTATGTTCATATAACAAACCCTACCCTGGCTGGATATAATTTTGTTTTGAGTACTTCAGAGAATTTCACCAGACGCCAGCAGACTTGGTCTCTCCTTCAGGGTATGGGGGTCGGATATTTCTTCATGATCACTCTCTTTTCCATTGTTCTGATATTTAAAATGAAGTATCCGGTCAACCGGCTCTATCTTTTTCTTGTCCTTTCCGCCGGTGTCTCAGTATTTTACATATCCGGATTGGGCCCTTATCTGATCGCCAGGATTCTTCCCGGAATCTCCCAGTACCTCTGGTTTTTCTTTATGGGACTTTTTACTCCCATGGTAATCCTCTATATCAGATCTTTTATAATCCCTTCTGATCATCCCTATCTGTCCCGTTACTTCAACGGCCTTCTTGTACTGTCTGCTGTTCTGACAGTGCCGCTGCTGTTTATGAAGAGCGGTTTGGCTTTCCGGTTCCTGAGTATTCAGGCATCGATAACTTTTCTTCTCATCTGTACGGGCCTGGTCGCTCTTATCAGGCAGAAAGTTCATGCGGCTCGATGGCTGCTGGCGGGACTGCTGCTGTACTTCCTTCTATCAATGACGGGTTATATTCTTTCTCTTAATTTTGATAAAAGGACAATGGTCGCCGTCATCTTCCACCTTCTGTCCCAGGGCCTGCTGACAATGTTATTCGGCGGTGCCATGATCCATGATCTGGATGAGAAATTCAGAAAAGAGTCGAGTCTCAGAGAAAATGCCGAAGAGGCGGCAAAAAATGCCATAGAGCGTATGAGCGCCAACGAAAGGATGGCTGATCTGGGACGCCTTGTCGCCTCGGTGACACATGAACTCGGAAACCCTCTGGGTGTTACCGTCACTCTGTCCACCAGCATGGCCGCATCGGGCAAGAGGACATTTGATCTTTTCGAAAAGAATGAATTGAGTGAAGAGCAGTTCCGCGAGTTTGTCATGGATGTTCAACAGTCATCGGAACTGATCTATCGAAACATGGAGCAGGCCAGGCTCCTTATCAACGGATTTAAGATGGTGGCCTCCGATCAGGTGATTCCAGATGTGAGAACGATCGACCTGGGGCAGTACATCCAGACTCTCCTGAAAGTCCTTGAACCGGCGGTAAAAAAGGGAGGTTACACACTGGAGGCCGCAGTGGAACCGGGCGTCCGGATCACAAGCATTCCCGGAGTTCTTACCCAGGTGCTGACCAATCTGGTCAACAATGCCCTGATACACGGAATCGATGGCGTCAGAAATGGTAAAATCAGGATTGAGTGCCGCAGGGACAATGACAGGATTGCT
>QKJO01000091.1 GCA_003249275.1 Spirochaetaceae bacterium | reverse complement strand
TATCTGACCGGTCCAGGAAGGTTCCACGCTGCTGCTCTGGAAGATCTCCTGGGTATCCTTTCTGCCGTCGCCGTTGGGAGAGAAGACGGCAAAAGAGGCCTTGATAACCGCCGAGGGTGCGGTCAGGTCGAGTTTCAGCCTTTCCGACACCAGCTTCTGGGTGTCGCCGTTGTTGTACTGAACCTCAAGACCGGCATAGTAGTATCCCTCGGGAAGGGCTCTGCCCGATTTCTTGCCGTCGAACACATAGAGATCTGCCGAGGTTTCGGTCAGTTCTTTGACCGTGTCACCGGCGGCATTGATGATCCTCATCTTCATGGAGCGGATCTTGGATTTTTCGGACGCATCGATCCGGATGGGAACGGTGTCCTTAATGCCGTCGTCATTGGGGCTGAACTCGGCGGAGCTCAAAAGACTCATGGATACGGGGTAGACGCTGTTGTCTATAAAGACCTTGTCCATTCCCAGGGTGAAGCTGTTCCCGGCTTCGTCTCTGGAGGAAAGAGAGTAGGAATAACGTCCCTCGGGAAGGGCCGAACCGTCATCCGCCCTGCCGTCCCAGTTGAAGTTGCCTGCAAGACCCTTCCATGTGAAGGTCCTGACGGGTGTCGTTGTGCCATCATAGAATGTACCCGTCCAGAGAGTTTCGCTGCTGGAATTCCTCTGGTACACATCCAGGGCATCCTGACTGCCGTCGCCATTGGGAGAGAATACGGAATAGGGAAAATAGAGTTCCGCCGTGGGAGGCGTGTTGTCTACAATGATCCTTACAGGCCCGTAGGAACCGGTGTTGCCTTTGTAGTCATAGACCTGAACGGAAAGAAGGTATAAACCGTCGGGGGCCCAGCTGCCGTCCTGCTTTTTGCCGTCCCA
Source organism: Spirochaetaceae bacterium (assembly GCA_003249275.1). Next base: position 1,847 of record QKJO01000091.1, on the reverse strand, counting down.
GATGATCTCGCCGGGAACAGCGACAGCCGTCTTGCGCTTGAAGAACCCTTTGGGCTCCTCTCTGCCGGACCTGGAATAAACCACTTCCTCCTGTTCAGAAACGATCTGGATCTCATAACCCTGCAGTTTGAGTCCTGCAGCCTCGGGAACGGTCAGGGGTACATTGACCGTATCCATCACGCCGTCTTTGTTTTTCGGGGACAGGTAAATGTCCTGATCCTCCGACTCTACCGGTATGACACCTTCAAAAGTGGCGCAGCCTGAAAGCGCCAATACGACCATACCGGACCACAAAAACCTCAACCAACTCTTCATGACATTATTCCTTTATATGTCAAAGGTTTATACAGGATTCGTCCTGTATTATGCAGTATTCAGAAATCTCCTTCTGAAAACTGAATAGTCCATGTCATCGAGCGGCCTGAACGGCTCCTTATCACACAACAAGAATGATAGAAAAATGTTACAGGAATTTACAAATATTTATGAAGATTTTGTAATCTTTTATACATTACTGGTTTAGTAGTATTTCGACGGTATATTTGTATCTGTAATGCTTTTTGCATTATCGATTCTGAATACTCTGGAGGTATTTATGAAGAAGAAAATGAAAAGCAGCATAGAAGCACTCATTCTTATTGTTACGGCCCTGACTGTCCTGTCCTGCGGCGGTCTGGGGGGATCAGGCGGTTCGGACAGCATAACGGTAACCGACGGCTATGCCGGAGTCGATCTCGCCATTCAGGGCACCCTGCCGGCTTCCGGCGCCGCACCCGGAGCAAGAGCCGCTCTGGCGGATTCGGTGGACATCTCCGTCACTGATACTTCAGGGGCGGAGATCGGAACCCTCACTGTTACGGAGGCCCGCTTTGCCCTGAGCGAAATTGAACTGGAACAGGAGGACTCGGAAATCGATACTCCCGAAGAAACGACCCAGGATGGGGAAGTGGAGTACGAAGGACCCTTTATCGTCAGCCTGCTGGAAGGAACCGTCACCCCCGAACTTCCCTACATTGAGATTCTGCCGGGGACCTATGACTCCCTCAAACTGAAACTTGAAAAGATTGACAACGAGGATGAACTGTCCCTGCTGGAGGCAGGGGATCCCCTGATCGGAAACAGCGTCTACATAGAAGGAACTTATACGGGGACAACTTCGGGGGGAGCAGTCACGGATATGCCCTTCCTGCTCAGCATAAATCTGGATGAGGAATTTGAACTCGCTTCCGACTCATCCGCCTACGACGGATTTGTCCTGGACGAGGGAACCGTCAACTCCATCATCATCGCCTTCCGCATGGACAACTGGCTTGCCTATAACGACACGGAAACAAATGACGGCCTGGCTGTTGATTTCAGCGATCTGGTAACCACAGATACGGGGGGCAGCGTGTTCAAAATCATCCTGGACAAGGATCAGACCGGTGACAATGCATTGATCCGCACTGTGATCATGAAAAATATAAAGAACTCGGCTGATTACGGAGAAGACGAGGACGACGACGGTGTTCTGGAATCCGATGAGGATGAAGACTGACCGGTAAAAAAAGTGACCGCTGAAACCCGGGTTCCAGCGGTCTGTTCTGTTTTAATAAGATTTCAGACGGGTCGTCTGGCCTGACAGGAGGGCGATGAGCTCGCTCTTCATTTGCCCTTTTTTGACATTGTCCACCCACAGATACTGAACGACTCCGCCGGGTACGGATTCCACGATCCACCAGTCGGAACGGATGTCCACGGGATTCTGAGCATCCGAACTGTCCTTGATCTCGGAGACCATATGTTCCGCCTTGAAGGTACCGGCGCCCACGGTGATCGACTCGGTGCCGAGGCTGTACTGGTTGTAG
>QKJO01000153.1 GCA_003249275.1 Spirochaetaceae bacterium | reverse complement strand
GCCCGCCAGTTTCTGGAAGACCGGGACCTATTCCCTCTACCGCTTTACAGCTGAGGTCTTTTAGAAAATCTATAGTGATGACAATCTTAGTGCCTCTTCCCCGATTTTTTAGTATATTCAGATGAATACACAGCCAGGAGACCCCATGAATTATCTTGAAGAGACCTCTCTTTTCACTTTGACTGCCGACGGAAAGGAGTATACCGGAATCAGAAGCGGACTGAATTCAAGGATTTTCAGATCCGTCGATATCGGAGCCCTGCAGGCTGATCCGGGATGGATTTTCGATTCCAACGGCAGAATGGAGTCCTGGAAGCTGGAGGGGATCACCGAAGAAGAGGGAAAGATGGTCTTCTACGGCCCCCTGATCGATGGGAAGCTGTTCTCTCCCGCCGATCTGACTCTTGAAAAACTGGAGAAGACAATCACTCTCTTTCAGAACCTCAGAGATAAGGGGACAGACTATCAGGGATTCTTCTCAAGAGGCTGGGTTTTTCTGACAGACGGCAGAATCCTTCTCCTTCCGGGAAAACTGATGGAGTTCATCCGTAAAAGCGATAATGAGGAGTCCCGTATCAACTGCTGGTATCCCTACAATCACCCCGACCTGCCGGGGCTGGAAGGCCTTGAGTTCACGGCGGCAGTCCTGGCTGTTCTCCTTCTGAAAGGCGAGCATCCCTACGCACCCCTGGAGACGGAAGAAGACAACAGAAATGAACAGCTCCGGAGGGAACCGCCCCTCCCACCCGAACTCATGATACCGGGACTCAGAGAGGAGATTGCCGAACTGCTGACTCTCTCATTTAAAGGAACCCGGGGGAATTTGAAAAAATGGACCGCCGTCATTGCCGGCTGGAAGGAAAAGGGTGCGGTCAGGCCCCTCAGTAAGGAAGAGAAAGACGCCATCGCACTGAAAGCCGGGCAGCAGCAGGAACGGAGCGACAAAAGCCGGAAACTGCGCCAGACCTGGCGGAGAAAGAATACGGTCTTCATTATCTCGGCCCTGATTGTGCTCTTTGCAGGCATGGTCATCAGCGCCCCCGTCAGAAAGGCTCTTCAACCGCCCCTGACAATGGGCATGTCTCCATCGGAAGTGGTGGAGGCCTACTACGGCAGTTTCAATACACTTGATCAGGAATTGATGGAAGACGCCATCGACAAGAATGCGGGGAAAAGCGACCTCAGCGAGGTGACAAACTTTTTTGTGACATCCAGAGTGCGGATGGGATATGAAGGAACATCGGGAGTCATCCCGGCTCAGGAATGGGTCGACAAGGGCAGACCTGCTTTAAAATACGGCGAAACCCTTTACGGTGTGGCGGAAGTGGATATCCGGGAGTTGGGAAGCGGTCAGTTCAGAGTCATCTACGAGAAGTGGGTTCCCGGTTCGGCGGAAGATACGGACATGGAAAGCAATGACCCCATACCCCCCTCGGGCTATCGGTTCACGGACATGGTGAAACTGGAAAAACAGAAGAAGGGCAACTGGCTGATCGTCTCCCTGGAGCGCAGCATCAGCGACCTTCAATAACAAAGGAACGGATCAGAAAATATCCTCCAGCCGCGATCAGGGATGATCCGATGTATGCCAGTCCCATACCGGTCTGCCAGGAGTCGGCCAGCATATAAGTGGTCGCCCCGGCGCCGACAAGTACCGAACCCAGAATGGAAGAGTACAGGGCCCCCTTCCGGAGCAGTACCGCATCCTGATGAAAGACCTGGAAAGAATTCTCCACCGTTTCCGGTTCGGGGGGTGCGAAAATGAAATCATTGACCTCCCAGAAATCCCGGACTTCCGACTCGATCCTCTTTTTATTTAGGGGGGCCGTTTTATCCTCGCTGTAGACCGAGACCATCTCGTTTCTGCTCAGAATCACCGTTGAGGTTTTCTCCTTTCCTTTCTCGAAATTGGGAACGGGAGGTGCCGAGTCATCCCCCGGCTCAAGCTGCCGGACGACCTCGACCTTCCCGTCAAAGCAGTAAACGCTGACATTCTTCTTCTCCGGGCTATTTTCATCATAAAAAAGGTCATAACCGAAATCGGTTCCCCTTACACCGGCCACCGTATCCGAGCCTTCGATCCAGAAGGGAGTTTCGCCGGACAGTTTTTCAACTCTGGCTCTGACCCGTCCGTAGGAGACCTTGAAAATACCTCCCTCTTCCTGTAGCGATTTCAGTGTGAAGGTCGTATTCTCAGCGACCTTGATAACGGTTGCCGAACCGCCGACCTGAATCTCAAGCCAGGTCCCGGCTTCGGTCAGAACGAGATCGCCCCCCTGCAGCATCATCCCCTCGGCAGGTTCCTCATACAGATCGTAATAGACCGTTTCTCCGTTCCGGACCAGGGAGAATCCCTCCCCTTCGGCGTAGACGATTTCAGCCGTGGTCTGGGCAAAAAGGCCTGATGACAGCAGAATTAAGGGAATAAAGATCAGTGATTTAAAAACGGATAACATGGGGGGCCTCCACCTTTGGCAAGGGTTCAGTTTTCTGTTACTATGCCTAATTATACCCTTAGGTCTTGATGAAGTAAAACACCAGAGCCGTAAATCGGCTCTGGTAGGGTGAAGGAACTTAGTTCCTTAGGCCTCTATGATGTAAAATACCGGGGCTGCAACAACCCAGAAATGGCAGAGAATCGGAGAAATGAATGGAATTGTCCAGTTTTAAAAATATGAAAGTCACGGTTATGGGTCTGGGACTCAATGGCGGAGGCCTGGCCTCGGTCC
>QKJO01000150.1 GCA_003249275.1 Spirochaetaceae bacterium | reverse complement strand
GTTTCTGATTCTGCAGGATTTTGCAGGCAGTACAGGTTTTGTATGGTATTTCTTCTTCATTGTTTTTTCCCGGTATCTGGGAAATCAGCTGATGAAGAGAAGACCCGGCGGAGATACCGGAGCGGAATCGGAGGAATGGTTTCTTCCTGATGTCTGGGTTTGGTTTCTGTTCCTGCCCCTGACCTTTTTTCTTTTGAACAAGCTGCTGGCGCTGCGGGGTGTGCATTTTCTGGGGACGATTCCCTATTATGCCGTTACCAATGCCACGCTGATCGCTTCGGGAGCTTATGCTCTGCGGGGGCTGAAGCTGCTGCAGCAGTTTCTGAAAAAAAGAGGTCTTTCCAGGCAGTTGAGGATCATACTCCTCATGACTGCAGGTTTTCTGATTGCCATGCCGGGTATCAATCTGGTATTGCTGATATTAAGTGCAGGGCTCGGTGTATCCGAACTCTGGATAAATTACAGACTATTAGACAAGGAGTAATTCCATGAAGATTATATTGAATCAGGATATTTCAAACCTTGGTGAGGAAGGGGATGTACGGGTTGTTGCCGATGGTTACGCCAGAAATTTCCTGATTCCCAAGAACATGGCTGTTCCCTATAACAAAGCCAACCTGAATATTTTCGAGCAGAAAAAAGTTTCTATCGAAAAAAGAAAAGAAGAGAAAAGAAAAGACGCCATGGGCATCAAAGCCCGTCTTTCCAGTGAAACACTGGTCATTGAAATGCCTGCCGGAGATAAAGGCAGACTTTTCGGTGCCGTGACTCCCGCAACCATTGTGGAAGAACTGGGCAAGATCGGTCTGACTGTTGAGAAAAAGAAGGTGGAAATCGCCGGAAACTCTCTGAAAATGACCGGTGCGGCAACCGTAAAAATCAAACTGTACGGCGGAGAAACAGCTGACCTCAAGGTCAATGTTGTCGGAGTACAGCCTGAAGGATCTGAAGCAAGAGCGCCCCGTGAAGAGGCTGCCCCTGCCGTAAAGGAAGTTGCTGTTGAAGAACCTGCTGAAGCAGATGATTCAGCCGCCGATGAGTCAGAAGAGTAATCGCAGGAGCTTATGGATTCAGGTTCCCTGAAAGACAGAGTTCCCCCCTATAACGAAGATGCTGAATCTGCCGTTCTGGGGGCTCTTCTCATCAACTTTTCACTCGATGCCCTGGATACTGTCAGAGTTTATCTGGGGGTCGGTGATTTTTTCAGAACAGCTCATCAGCATATTTTCAATGCTATCGAACAGCTGGAAAGAAGGGGAAGCGGGGTTGACCTGCTGACCCTTATTGAAGAGCTGAAATCGGAAGCTCTTCTCGAAAAGGCGGGAGGCGTTGCCTATGTCTCCAGCCTGACTTCTTCCGTACCGACCACTGCCAATATCGAGTATTACTCCCGGATCGTCCAGGAGTGCAGCATCAGAAGGAAGCTTCTGAACATCAGTGCCGATATCCATGCCCAGGCTCACGATGACTCAAAAGATACATCCGAAATCCTTGAAAATGTGGAACGTCAGGTATTCGATATCAATGACCAGAGATCCGTGGATTCCATTAAATCCGCCGGTGATGTGATCAAGGAAGCCATTTACGCCATTGAGCAGCGGTATTCCCAGAAGGGTGATTTTACAGGTATTCCCTCCGGATTCGATGATCTCGATGCGATGACGACGGGATTCCAGAAATCGGAAATGGTTGTCATCGGTGCAAGACCATCGGTCGGAAAGACCGCTTTTGCCCTCACCCTTGCCGCCAATATCGCCATTAAAAGCAAGATCAACTGCGGGTTCTTCACCCTTGAAATGACGACTCTTTCGGTCATGCAGAGACTATTGTCACTGCAGGCCAATATCAACTCGAATAAAATACGAACGGGACTTCTCAAGCCTTCCGACTTCAACAGCCTGACAGATGCCGCCAGCAGTATCTATGATGCCCCCCTGTGGATCGATGATACACCCAATATGAAGCTGCTGGATCTGAGAGCCCAGGCCAGACGGATGGTCAGCAAATTCGATGTGAAGATCATATTTGTGGACTATCTTGGTCTGATCACCTTTGAAGACAAACGAATACCCAGGCATGAACAGATGGCGGAAGTCAGCCGTTCTCTGAAAGCCCTTGCCCGTGAGCTGGATATTCCTATTGTGGCGCTGTCACAGGTCGGAAGACAGACCGAGGGTAAAGCGCCCGGTCTGGCGGACCTCCGGGAGTCGGGAGCCATCGAGCAGGATGCGGACATGGTCATGTTTCTTCACAGAGACAGAGGGATTGACAATCATGAAGGAACCCCTGAAAATATAGAGACAGAACTTATAATTGCCAAACAGAGAAATGGTCCTGTCGGTGTTGTGAAAATGGCATTTATACCCCATTTTACAAAATTTGTACCATTGGCTTACGGCAATTAAGGGAGACTCAATGAACTTTATTGAAGAATACAGACTGGATGAGATCAAAAATGAGGTCGAGGAAGTTGCCTACAGCGAACTCGAAAAACAGCTTGCCCTGATACCGGATGAAGATATCTGCAAATGTATGGATTGTGTTCAGGATATGGCCTGTTTCGCCCTGAATCAGATCAAACCGAAGTATACGGTTTCTCTTCTGGGAAGTCTTTTTACAAGGGTCCAGACGGAAAAACTAATCGATGATATCGAATCTGTTGTCAGAACTTCAATCGAGAAGATCAGTCAGAATCCGCTTCACAGCAAGTCCTGATTCTGAATATCTGAGAAATAGCCCCTCTGTCTGGAGGGGCTTTTTATTTATACCCTAGTTGTTCTGCACCGACATCACTTTAAAAGTGGAGGCAACAGGTCTTCCCGTTGTCTTGGAATAGCTGTTGATGACAGATTTGACATCCCTGTTGTTGATAACGGGTTCATCACTGCTCTGCTCGGGCAGGGCAATCCAGTTGTTGTCTTCCAGCAGAAAGTAATCAACAAGCTTTTTTCCCTTCAGAGTATCAAAAAGAGTCAGGGATCCATCGCTGTTGAGAATGTAGAGAAGCGAATCATGATAGAAGATGTTCTTTATGTTCTTGTCATAACTCCACTCTTTTCTTTGTGAACCTCTGAGTCTGAAAATATCTCTTCCGTTGATGCTGCCGTAGAGGGTAGGTGTGAAGGAAGAGGTATCGACGGTCAGAATCGAATTGATCCACTCTCCGTCTATGGTGTAGAGAACGGTTTCGAGGGAAGGATCTGTTTTCTGATGGCTTCGGATCTGCGTTTCAATGGAACCGTCGCCGTTCTGTTTCAATCCGATTGTATAGATGCTGCTGCCCTTTTCAGGACTGATGATATTATGCACCAGGAAACGGTTGTCATTGAAGGGTGTAATTTCACCTGTACCCGCCTGCACGGTAATGAGGGGATTGGTACCAGTCCTCATAAGTGATTTTCCCGCCATCAGAGTATCGTTGTCTATAAAATTCAGGCTGACCATTCCCAGGGCGGAGAAATTGAATTCTCTTATACCCGTGTGTAGATTGTTCAGTGACGCCTCGCCGCTGCTTTCCAGAGCCAGTATCTGATTATTTCTGATATGGATCTGTCTGAGGGCCGATTTATAATTGTTGTTGCTGTTCAGCACCTGGCCGGCTTCGGGATTGTAAAGAACATAACCGTAACCGTTATTTTCGGAAGACCAGATCAGAAGCCTGTCCAGATCGTAGGATTCCATATAGGATTCTCCGGGAAGGGGATTCTTTTCAATCCTTATATTAAAGTCGGACAGACGACTGAGGTTCTGCTCAGAACGTTCAAAGAAATTGCTGTTCAAAACGGCAATTTCATCTTTTGTCAGAAGATACAGATTTTTTCCGGTGATGCTGATATCCCTGATATCGGAAAGAATGCTCTTTTTGAAGACTTCCGGTTTCAGTGATGTTCTGTTCATTTCCCAGATCGTTCCACCGTTGTCTGAAAGAAACACCCTGTTGTTAACAGCCAGGAGTGATCTCAGAGAGTCAGTCAGTCTGAAAAACCCCGGATCCGAGACTGACGGGTTACCGGTCATCCTGTTGAGGTAATCAGAGGCGGAAAGGGGAGAAAAACGGGCTCCCTCCGTGGAACTGTAGGACATCTTCAAACGGCCCGTATCGGAGGATGTGGCCGTTGTTACCACTCCGCTTTTCTGATCAATGGAGAAATTGACCATATCCGGCTGGGTGAGAGCATCCCTGACTTCCCCGCTGAGACGGTCGATCAGGAAGAGAGAATTGTCTTTTCTGGCAATGATATACCGTTTTCCTTCTGTCTGAAGTACGGTGATATCCTTCAGATCCTCCATCGTGGACGACTCATTTTTGAGAGATGCGGTGCGGATATCGTAATACCGGAAGTAACCGGAGTTGCTGTAGGTCATGATCGTGGCTTCTGTGGACCCGATGTAGGCATAGCTGAAGAGGCCGCTCATCCGTCTGAGGTAGGAAAATTCCCGTCCGCTGATGCTGTCATAGAGGATGATACTGGGATTGCCGACCTGTACGATAAATATATATTTGCCGCTGCCGGAATAATCAAACTGAACGGGCCTGTTGGGCAGTGTCTTGGTAAACAGATTACGCCCTGTCTTCCAGTCCCACACGGACAGTCCCGTGAAACCCGGTCTTGTCGTCAGTACGGCAATCTCATTTTTCAATGGATGAATTTTAATCTCCAGAGAACCTCTCAATCCCGTATCGATCTGATATTCCAGTTTATTGGCGTTCAGATCCCAGACCTTGATCAGTCCGGTCTCATCGGCAGAGATCATTCTGCCGGTCTCCTCATGGATTCCCAGAGCCGCCACGGCGCTGTTATGTCCCGAGTCAATGATGATTCTATTATTTTGAGCCGCAAGATTCATGGCTGTCAGGGCCAGCAGCAGGATAATCAGTTTGTTTTTAAGCATGTGTCAGTTCCTTGAAAAAAATAGTATATCATTCATTGTGGCGAAAATTATCAATGCAAAGACAATGATCGTGCCTATCATCTGATACCTGTACAGCAGAGATGGATTGGGTTTTCTTCCCGACAGCCCTTCCGCCAGAAACAGGAGGATCTGTCCTCCGTCCAGCACAGGGATCGGAAGAAGATTCATAATGAAAAGGGCGATGTTGATCAAGGCTATAAAACGGAAAAAGCTGAGAAGACCCTCGGAAATGCCGTTGTTGAAACCCGAAAAGGCCAGATCTCCGGTCATGTAGGTGATTCTCAAGGGGCCTGATACGGCGGACTGAAGATCGATGCCCTTGAAGAGGAGGGTAAACCCTTTGAGGGAATTTTCAACAGTCTTGAGTGTTTCGGTGAATCCGTCGGCGACCGAATGAATCAGATTTCCTGTTTCCGTCCTGGTCGTGAGATAGTCGAACTGAAGTCCAGCTCTGGTGACGGATATGTCGCCCGGCAGCGAAAGTTCAACCCTTGAACCTTTTCGCAGAACCGTTACGGATGTGATCTTTCCTTCATTCAGAAGGCTGGAGATCTGCAAAGCATGTTCCACAGGCCTGCCGTTGACGTTTGTGATGACATCGTCGGGAAGGAGGCCGGATCCGGCAAAATCCGAGTCCTCCGATATGGAACGGACCCGGGGCGATATCCAGGGATATATTCCCAGATATCCCGCTCCGGTCTCTTTATTCAGCTCAGGACGAACGCTCAGGGCCATAATGCGTCCGTTTCTGTCTACAGTGAGGGTTATTTCACTGTCCGCATTGAGGACTATCGCCTCCTGAAGCTGATCGAAGCGGACAATCTCTTTTCCGTTGACCGATGTGACAAGATCTCCCGTCATCAGTCCCGACTTGTCGGCCGGATAGTCCTTTCTGTCGCTGTACTCGGAAGCCAGTACGATCCGGGAGGGATAGTAATAGATATTGTACCCGATCAGGCTTATGGACAGAAAAATAAGAGAGGCAAAGATCAGATTCATAAAGGGGCCGCTCAGGGAGACGATGATTCTCTTCCACCAGAGGGCGCCGTACATATCACCCTCTTCACTGTCCAGGGTTCTTGCTTTGCTCTCCCAGGCCTGGATCATGGCCTGCTCTCCCTGCATTTTGCAGTATCCGCCCAGAGGAAAAAGAGAAATTCTGAACTCGGTTCCCTTCCATTTTCTGGCAAAAAGAATTTTACCCCATCCGATGGAAAAGGCCTCTACGGTTATGCCGGACCATCGTGCGGCAATAAAATGACCGGCTTCATGTACGACGACAACCAGTGACAGCCCGATGAGTCCCAATAGTATTTTTATGATAATCATCAATCCAGAGTCCTTACAAAATCTTCCGCAATCCTTCTGGACTTGTCATCCAGTTCCAGGATGGCCTCCGCATCATCAGGCGTTGCGGCCCAGTCTGTCTGAAGAGTGTGGGAGGTGACGTCGGGTATCCTGACAAAAGGAATCTTTCCGTTCAGGAACGCCTCGACGGCAATCTCATTGGCTCCATTGTAGGCTATAGATGTGGAATCAGACCGGCGGGCACAGTCAAAAGCCAGTTTCAGCATCGGAAATTTAACCATATCGGGGGCCTGGAATTCAAGGGTTTTCCCTGCCAGATCCAGATAGGTCCAGGGTACTTCGCGCATTTCTGGATAGAAAAGGGCATCCTGAATGGGCAGTCTCATATCAGGATCGCTGATCTGTGCATAAAGAGCCATATCCTTCGTTCTGATCAGGGAATGGACATAGCTCTGGGGATGAATCAGAACTTCGATCTGATCGGCCGAGAAATCGAAAAGCTGCTGCGCCTCTATGACTTCCAGTCCTTTATTGGCCATGGTCGCCGAATCAATGGATATTTTTCTTCCCATATTCCAGGTCGGGTGAGCCAAAGCATCCTCTATGGTGATGGAACCGAACTCCTCGTAGGGTTTGTTCCTGAAGGGTCCGCCGGAAGCCGTCAGAATGATTTTAGAAACCGTGTCTCTGTTCCTGTTTTCAAGCAGAAGGAAGACGGCTGAATGCTCCGAGTCAACAGGCAGGAGGCGGCAGCTGCCCGCTCGGGCCAGTTTCTTTATCAATCCGCCGGCCAGAACCATGGATTCCTTGTTGGCAAGAGCCAGGTCCATTCCGCATTCGAGTGTTTTTACGGAAGGCTTCAGCCCGCTGGCTCCGACGATTCCATTGACGACAATATCGGCTTTGGAATCTTCAATCAAACGGAGGATTCCCTCGCTGCCGCTGTATTTTACCGATTCTGATCCCCTGCGGACGCCGCTCAGGCAGAGCAGAGCATCAGGAAAACCGGCTCCGTCTGACAGTAGTTGTTTTTCATTGCTGTGAGCCTGCAGTCCGGCCAGTTCAAAATGATCGGGGTTGGCGCGTATGATGTCCAGTGTATTCTGTCCGATGGATCCGGTGGATCCCAGTACCAAAACTCGTTTCATATTCATCCCGTGATTAGGCTACTGAATAATACAGAAAATAGTAAAAAACAGGAGCTGTCAGGAGAAGTGAATCGATGGAATCAAGAAGACCGCCTCTTCCCATTATAATGTTTCCCGAATCCTTTACACCTGCAGATCTCTTGATTCCCGATTCAACCAGATCGCCCAGAATCGTCGTGACGCCGGCTACGAACCCAAGCAGCACCATGGACCAGACGGAACCGGTGAATATATAAGGAAATACAAACCAGGCAGTGATGGTTACAACCATGGAGGCGAAAATTCCGCCCCCGAAGCCGATAAGGCTTTTATTGGGACTGACGGGGAAAATATTTCTTTTGGAATTTCTGCCGAAAAATACGCCCAGAAACCAGGCAAAAGAGTCGTTCAGGTACACTGTAAGCATAAAGAAAATCAGGATGGAACTTGCATGTTCAAAACCGGAAAACCTTACGATGTATGAGAGAAAATATCCCGGATAGATAAGACAGAGAAGAGAACCCGATGCAGCCTCGATGACTCCCTTGAACTGCACATCTGCCATGAAGAAGACGGGCAGGGTTATGACAACCGTGACCATGACCACAAGATAGAGAAGGAGTCCGTATTCCGGAATCAGTCCCAGAACATGAAGATAGGTAAGAACCGGCAGAATTACGGAGGCCGCCGTCAACAGGCCGACGGGAACACGGATACCCGCCGTCTTCATCATTCTGGCCATTTCGTTGGTGCCTGTCAGAGTTATGAGCACTACAAGTATGTTGATGATGAGATGCTTGGCAAAGGGAATCATGATCATCAGGGCCAGAACAGGCAGAGCTGTGCCGAACAGTAAAAATCGTTTCTGAATATTGGTCATTTCTTAACTCCGCCGTATCTTCTGTCTCTTTTATTAAATGAATCGATCGCTTCTTCCAGATCACTGCCGGACCAGTCGGGCCAGAGTTTGTCTGAAAAATACAGTTCCGCATAAGCGGACTGCCATATAAGGAAATTGCTTATCCTCTTTTCTCCGCCGGTTCTGATGATCAGGTCGACAGGAGGGAGATCGGAATGGTCGAGATGGGATGAAATTATCTCCTGAGTGACCGCCTTTCCGGGATGTTCGGCTATGAACCGGTTGGCAGACCGGACAATTTCGTCCATTCCTCCGTAGTTTATCAGAAGATTGACCGTGAGTCCGGTAAAATGAGAGGTCTGTTCCATAACCGTGTTGATTTCTTTCTGAATGTCCGCAGGAAGTCGGCTCAGGTCTCCGCTGTGGACCACTCTGATGGAGTTGTCCTTGTAAAACTGATATTCCTTTTTCAGATAACTCTTGATGAGAACCATCAGAAAGGAGATCTCATCCTCTGTCCGTTTCCAGTTTTCAGTGGAGAACACATAGAGAGACAGATATCCCAGTCCCATATCGGAAGCGGCCTTGACTACTGCTTTGGCCGCATTGAGGCCTTCTTTATGACCGACGGATCTGATCTGGCCGCGGTTTTTGGCCCAGCGGCCGTTGCCGTCCATGATGATACCGACGTGAGCGGGATTGGTCAGCTTGGAAGCCATCAGATCTCCATTATTTCTTTTTCTTTTTCATCAATGATCGTGCCGATATCCTTGATGTACTGATCCGTCAGTTTCTGGATCTCATCCATTCCTTTCTTAAGCTCATCTTCAGTAAAATCACCCTTTTTCAGATGGTCGTTGATATCCCGGCGGATATTTCTGATGGCGACTCTGCTGTTTTCACCTACATTCTTTGCCTGTTTGACAAGCTCTTTTCTTCTGTCGCCGGTGAGGGGGGGAATATTGATCCGGATGATTTTTCCGTCGTTGTTGGGATTGAGTGACAGTTCGGATGTGAGAATGGCCTTCTCAATATCACCGAGTGAGTTCTTGTCAAAAGGCTGAATGACGATCAGTCTGGCTTCGGGAATCGAGATATTCGCGACCTGATTGAGAGGGGTCGGAGTTCCGTAGTAATCCACATTGATTTTATCAAAGAGGCTGGCGGATGCTCTTCCGGTTCTGATTGTGTTGAACTCCTCTTTCAGAGCCTTCACAGTTTTTTTCATTTTCTCTTCAGCGGTTTTTTTTACAGTCTCCATACCTTAATCTCCCTTGCTTTATCCCTCCTGCAGAAGGGGCAGCACGAACAGTTATAAATATTTACACCCCCTGCGGTGTAACAGGGGGTGTAGAATCAGAAATTACGCGTCTTCGCCGACCAGCATATAGATGTAGTCAGTCAGTTCAACCTTACCGCCGACAGCCTTGGCTACTTCGGCAACGGCCTGAGCAACAGTCAGTTTGTCATTTTTGACAAAAGCCTGGTCTACAAAGCAGATCTGGGCAAGGTGTTTGTTCAGTTTACCCTTCACGATACCGGCGACAACATTTTCCGGTTTATCCAGATTGGCGGCCTGTACCTTGAAGATGCTTTCCTGCTCGGCAATGTAGGCTTCATCGACCTTGCTTCTGTTGAGGAAGGAAGGATTGAAGGCTGCAGCGTGCAGAGCCAGGTCAAGACCGAGGGTCTTCACTTCTTCTTTGGCTGCTGTAGCGGCGCTGTCGCAGCTCAGCTTGACCATTACACCGATCTGACCGTTGTTGTGGAGGTAGTCGATGACACAGTCGCTTTCGGAAACTTCCATGGTTGCGATTCTTTTCACGCCCATGTTCTCCTTCAGTACGGAGATGGCTTCCTTGACGAGACCTTCCACTTCTTCATTGACGGCGGTGATCTTCTTTTCGGCCACGACTTTGGCAATTTTAGTACCGGATTCACTGAATACGGCATTTTTAGCAACAAAGTCTGTTTCACAGTTCAGTTCGACAGCAGCGGCTGTGCTGCCGGAAACGGCTGTGAATACGGCTCCGGAATTGGTGCTGCGGCCGCTTCTCTTGTCGGCGCTCGCAAGTCCCTTTTCCTTCAGAATTTTTTCGGCAGCGGCAAAGTCTCCGTTTGCCTCTACCAGTGCGTTTTTACAATCCAGCATTCCTGCCAGAGTTTTATCTCTCAGTTTTTTTACGTCTGCGGGTGATACTGCCACGTTTCTCTCCTCAAATTATTCAGTTGTGTAAACGACATCGCTGTCGTC
>QKJO01000100.1 GCA_003249275.1 Spirochaetaceae bacterium | reverse complement strand
GATCGCCCGCACAGATGCCGCAGGCTTCCACTTTGACAATGATTTCACCCTCTCCGGCCCGGGGTACATCAATTTCTTCCAGCCGGTAATCACCGGGAGCATGGGCCACGACTGCTTTCATTTTCTTGGGTAATTCGGACATAATTTTCTCCTTTTTGATCATTTACTGTGAATCTTGTTACCTGTTTCGATATCGAAAAGGTGGGTTTTTTCGGACAGAACATCCAATTTTATGATCTGACCCGGTTTGTAAAAAATTTTCTCTGTGGTTATGAGGGTCAGAAACTCCTCCCCCACCCGGAAATGGAGCCGGCGTTCTTCACCGAGGCTCTCAAAAACGGCAATATCGATCTCCGATCCCAGGCTGTCTTCGCCGCCGAGGAGTACGTCAGTGGGACGGACACCCAGCCTGACTTTCATACCGTCGAATATGACACCTGTGTATCTTTCGGGCACGGGGATACTCAGGGGGCTGTCCCGGAACTCAAAGAAGAATCCTTTATCTTTCTTTCTGATGGTGACAGTCAGCAGATTCATGGGAGGCTCACCGATGAAACCGGCGACGAACTCGTTGGCCGGGTTGTCGTAGATTTCCAGAGGCGTTCCATACTGCTGGAGAACTCCGTCCTTCATAATGGCGATCTTGTCCGACAGAGACATGGCTTCCAGCTGGTCATGAGTCACAATGATGGTTGTACAGTTGATGGCTTTATGAAGCCTTTTGATCTCATCACGGAGAACCTGTCTCATCTTTCCGTCCAGGTGGGACAGAGGTTCATCCAGAAGCAGCAGCTTGGGCTCGCGGACGATGGCCCGGGCAATATTCACCCTCTGTTTCTGTCCGCCGCTCAGGCTGATAGGTTTCTCCTCAAGAAGGTCTTCCACCTTCAGGAGAGGGGCAATTTTCGCAATCCGCTCCGCAATAACCGACTCCTCCACTTTCTTGGCCCGCAGATTGAAGGCGATATTGTCGTAGACGTTCATGGGCGGATAAAGAGCATAGTCTTCAAAAGCCAGACCGATGTGACGGTCTTTCGGCTCCAGGTGATTAATGACGGTGTCGTCAATAAGGATCTCTCCCGCAGTGATGTCCTCCAAACCGGCGATCATGCGGAGTGTGGTTGTTTTTCCACAGCCCGACGGGCCGAGAATCCCGATGAACTCACCTTCATTGCAGCTCAGGGAGAGGTTGTTGACGGCGAAATCATTGACAACCCGGCTCTTTGTTTTTTTATTCTCATACCGTTTAAACACATTCTTAAGCAATAATTCTGGCATTTCCTACTCCTATATAAGCGCTCGAGCCGGATGCATGGCCGAGCAATAAGCACAGCGCATGTCCAGGCCACTTTGCCTTGCAAAGTCTCTGCCGCTTGATGATAAATGGGTCCCAGGTGCTCCGCACCGTCCCTTTTATCATTCCTCCTTACCTTTCATCCTTCAGAAGACCATCCTGGTTGTGCCGGATAAGGAAATCTTCCGTGGCACGGTTAAAAAACATTGTGTCTCTGAGATCCAGTTTTACGTACATCTCCGAGTCCATCTCGCAGCTGTAATCGTTGGGAACGATGATTCTGATCTTCTGACCGTCCACATCCACTGTCAGGATGGATCTGTTGCCGATGGGTTCAAGAACATAGACGGACCCTTTCATGAAGTCATCATCCTGTTTCCGGCGGCTGTAGGAGAGATCGTTCCCTCTGACACCCAGATTGATATTCTCAATGGAGTTGCCTCTGAAAAATTCCGCCACATCCTCGGGGACCTCCAGAAGATGGTCCTGATGGAGGAGTTTGACTTTGACTGAGCCTTTGTCCCTGACAATTTCCGCAGGAATCAGGTTGATCTCGGGTTCACCCATCAGACCGGCTACAAACTGGTTGCAGGGGGTGTAGAAAAGCTCGTTGCCCGTACCAATCTGAATGATCTCACCTTTATTTATGATAGCGATCCGGTCACCCAGACTGAGGGCTTCCATATAGTCATGGGTAACATAGATGGTTGTAGTATCAAAAGAAGACTGCATTTCCTTCAGCTCGGCCCTCATGAAGTGCCTCAGCTTGGCATCCAGATGGGCCAGGGGTTCATCCATGAGGAAAACATTGGGCTTTCTGACAAGACAGCGCCCCAGGGCGACTCTCTGTCTCTGGCCGTTACTCAGCTGGGAGGGCAGCCTCTCCAGAAGGTGATCAATCTTCATCTTTTTAGTGACTTCGAGAATCGCCTCTTTGATATAGGCTTCATCCTCCCTGTACAGGGAGCTCCTCATGGGAGAGGCGATGTTGTCGTACACCGAAAGATGGGGATAGAGAGCGTAATTCTCAAAAACCATGGACACGTTCCTGTTGGCGGGGGGCAGGACATTCACAATCTCATCGTTGATCTGAATGAGCCCTTCATCGGGGAACTCCAGTCCGGCGATCATTTTGAGCATTGTGGTTTTACCGGCACCCGCCGGACCGAAGAGAACAATAAACTCCTTATCCTTTACCTTCAGATCAATATTGTTCAAAGCAGGGACAGCTTTGTAACTCTTTGTAAGATTTTTAAGTTCAATCTGTGACATTCAGTACATCTCCTCTTTGTATTAGCCTTTGACCGCGCCGAAGCTCAGTCCGCGAACCAGGTGCTTCTGGATCAGAAGAGCCAGGATGACCTCGGGCAGAGCAGCGACAGTGGCGGCTACGGCCATCTGACCGTAATGAACCGTGTCGGATGCGATATACTTCAAAGAGGCAACGGTTACGGTTTCCACATTGAAGCTGGTCAGCAAAA
>QKJO01000008.1 GCA_003249275.1 Spirochaetaceae bacterium | reverse complement strand
GGAAGGCTGGAAGAAGCTCACCGACAAACTGGGCAAAAAAGTTCAGCTCGTGGGAGACGACCTCTTTGTGACAAACACAAAACGTCTGAAGACGGGAATCGAACAGGGAATCGGAAACTCTATTCTGATCAAGGTCAACCAGATCGGAACACTGACCGAAACCTACGAAGCCGTTGAAATGGCCAAACGTGCCGGATACACAGCCATTATTTCCCACCGTTCCGGTGAAACTTCTGACACAACCATTGCCGACCTTGTAGTAGCCCTGGAAACCGGACAGATCAAGACCGGTTCCATGAGCCGCTCCGACAGGGTTGCCAAGTACAATCAGCTGATGCGGATCGAGGACGACCTGGAAGGAAGAAGTTCCTATGCCGGATGGGATGCCTTTTACAGTATTAAGAGATAAAATGACAGTTAAAGACTGAGAAAGCCCCGGGAGAACCGGGGCTTTTTTATTTGATCTTCAGATAGATTATGCCTTCCTCGACTTTAACAGGGAATGTTTTCAAGTCCTTTTGAGCCGGTCGGGTAAGAGCTTTCCCCGAGAGGATGTCAAACCGGGCATTATGCTTAGGACAGGCAATACGGCATCCATCCTCCACACATCCCTCGGCGAGGGGAGCTTGCTCATGAGTACAGAGTCCCTCTGTTGCGAAAAACCCGCGTTCTCCCAGATTGAATACCGCATAGGTATCTCCATTGTGCACAAAGGACAGGGCGTCACTGACATCAATATCCGGTACGCCGCAAACATAAATCCATTCGCCGGTGTCAATATCTCTGGTTTCGGCTGATTCACCGGCATCTGCTACGGACGCTGTGTTTGTATTGCCATCGGGTACCGGTCTTTTAATGAAATATTCCGTATCCTGTTTCTGCCTGAACAAAGCGGGAATCATCTCCCTGTATACCGAGCCCAGACCTTTATAGGGCGCAGGCATCTGATCCGTAATCCTGCGGTGCAGTCTGGGCAGGGCATGGAAGGGCATCAGGGGGTACATATGGTGTTCAATATGATAGTGCATGTTCATGAAGAGAAAGGCGAAGACAGGATTGACGAGTACTGTCCTCGAGTTTTCCCGGTGGTCCCAGGTGTTCTCCTTCAAACCTGCATGCTGCTGAAGGATGAACAGCCAGCGCCGTAATACCGGGGGAGTCCGTAGAAAAAGAGGGGAACAAAAGACCGGGTCAGGAAAGCCAGAGCCACCGGAACCAGCTGTGTCAGCATGCTCAGACGGGCCCAGAAATACATCCTGCCGTATTCTTCTTCAGGAACACAGACCATTGCCTCTCTGCTGGCTATACCCAGAGAATGTAGGATGAGGATTCTCATGTAGTGAAGCCCCTGTTGGATATTGAAAAAATTCAGGATCTGGGGGAGAAGCTTCGGCGGCCTCGGTACGGTGATTTCCAGATCCACTCCGGTGAAAACCGTGTAGGAGTGATGCCTGACATGGGACCAGCGGGTGAAGACAATATCCCTCTGCTGCATGGCGGTAGCCGTGAAGTGAAGGACTTCATTGAGCCAGGGCGTCCTGAACACAGTTCCATGGGAACTCTCATGCCACCTGGCATCGCAGGCACTGTAGATGACGCCGTACAGAAAAAAAGCCGGAACCATCCAGAGGGTGCCGATTGTCCGGTAGGCCAGAACTCCTGCCGCTCCCAGAAGAACAAGCCAGAGCCCCACCATATACAGGGCGTGGATATTGTCTTTTTTCATCAGTTTTTTTAACTCGGACCTGTCGATGTCCGGAGTGAACCATTCCTGCTCCTCAACCAGATCTTTTGGATTTATCATGTCGGGACCTCCTGTCAAATACACTCCTCCTCCCCTGACAGGGGAGGAGGAAAAAGGAATTTACTCTTTATAGGCCGTCTGAGACTGGGCCGCGTCTATGAAAGTAAGGATATTCTCAAGGGTCACATCACCCTCAACCGCATGGGAAGGAGAGAGGATGTATCCTCCATCAGAGCCGGTACGGATCAGGTGTTCCGTCTCATTTCTGACATCTTCTGCCGTGCCGAAAGGGAGGGTTTTCTGTGTGGACAGTCCTCCCCAGAAGGAGAGTCTTCCCCGGTACTCCTGAATGAGGGCGTCTGTATCCATCACCTCCGGCTGAAAGGGATTGAAGCATTTCAGACCGATGCCGATAAGGTCGGGGAACACTTCGTCCACGTCTCCGCAGGAGTGGATCAGAATGTATTTTCCCTGATCCAGAACAGCTTTGTACATCCGTTTGAGATGGGGAAAGATCATCTCTCTCCACAGATCAGGCCCCATAATCAGACCATGCTGCTGACCCCAGTCATCGCCGAAGTAGACGGCGTCGATATCGTAAGTGCAGGCTTTCTGAATCTGGGCGATGTTGTAGTCCACAATGGCTCCGAAGAGCTCATGGACAAACTCGGGGTTTTCATAAAAATCCATAAGTAGATTCTCTATTCCCCGCAGGGACCAGGCCCGTTCATAGAGGGAGAAGCCAATACAGAAAACCCGGAACCGGTCGGGATCAGCCTCGATTTTTGAGGGGATGTCTTCGAAAAATCGTTCATCATGAGGATCGGGAAACCGGTATCCCTCCAGGGTCGGTTCCTTCAGAACAACGGCTTCGGGGAGACCGATGTCTTTTTCTACGGTCCTGTCCCAGGTTACGCCGAACAGGTCCCGGAATCTGCTGTTTCCCAGGTCATCGAAAAATCCGATATCGCTGCCGAGTTCCGTGAAATGATTGTCCAGTTTCTTTTCCCAGTCTCCTCCCCAGTGGGATTCAAGTTTGGCAACAGCTTCATGGGTGAAACGGAACGACCAGGGAACATAGGGCGGCTTTTTCCCGTCCAGTACGGTTCTGACGACCTCTCTTTTGGAGTGGTTTTTCATATTTGATTCCTTCAGTTTGTAATAAGTTTCAGAAGGACTCGTTCATCCTTCCTTCCCTATAATGAGGGCGGTGAAAGGAGAAATGTGAGGCGGATTTTGCTGTAATTATGGAAGATTCTGCTGTTTTTTGTACATATTAGGAGTCATTCCACAGTCCTGCCGGAAGTGTTTCGAAAAATAGAGGGGATCTTTGTACCCCACCGACAGGGCGACGGCCTTGACCGATTTCTCAGGGAAGTGACTCAGGAGAAAACGGGCTTTTTCCATCCTGATACCGCGAAGCAGTCCCGTAAATGTTGAACCTGAAGCCTCTTTGATGAGGTGGGACAGACGGGATTCGCTGAGGCTCATTTCCTTCGCCCCGTCCCCCAGGGTCAAGGGTTCATTCATGTGATCCTTCATCCAGTGTACGAGGGTCTTCATCCGGTCTTCGCTCTGTCTGTTGATTTTTCCCTGGGAGGACAGGAGGTCCATAAGATCGGAAAAAAGTTCCAGTATCCGGGGCAGATCCGCTTTCCGGCAGACGGGCTGTGCTTCATAGGCGTCCTGAAGTGAGGGAGGCTTGTTTTTCACACCCCAGAGGCTGCCCCAGCGGGCCGGAGCCGTCTCTGACATCCTGATCTGGCCGATCATGGCGAATCCTAAAAGCCTGTCATCAAGAATTATTGGTTTTACAGCCTCTGTCATTCCGCCGTGACAAGTATAAACCGTGAGGGACTGTTTTTCCATCGCCCGTTTACGGGCATTCCTGTCTTCCGCCTGACAGGCTTCTTCTCCTCCGGGGCAGAGACGGATCATCCTGCAGTAGGCACAGAGATCCCTGTTCTGGCCGACCTTCAGCTCCCGGCCGTCGGGAGAAAAAAAGGCGATTCTTATCTGAAACAGGGCCGTAAAATTGTTGAAAATCCTCTGGACGTCCTTATGGAAAAGAAAGGAGAGGTCCTTTGGCTCCCGGGAGGTCATGAATAGTTCTTCCTGTATTCCGAAGGACTGAGACCCGTGGCCTTCTTGAAGACGGTACTAAAGTAGGATGCATT
>QKJO01000232.1 GCA_003249275.1 Spirochaetaceae bacterium | reverse complement strand
GTTCAATGCGGATTACGGCTTGACGACCTTTGCCCGAACAACAGCGACCGACTGGACTGATGAATACGATTTTATGCTGATCAATTTTTATTTCAAAGAGGGAATCGGTGTCATGTGCCAGACTCTGATGTTCCGTGACGTGGAGCAATTTCAGACCGAAGACTTCATGGATCTGTTCCATTCTTTCCGGTTTCAGTAAAAATCAATCTGATCAGCTCACAGGAGAATCATTCATGAAGTTACGTAAATTGGTTATTACAACTTTCTTTCTTATAGCTACTGTCCTTACGCTTCAGGCGGAGGAGTTTAAGGATTCCTATCTTCGATATCTGGATGCAAAGCAGTATGATCGGCTGTATAAACTATTGCTGCAATGGGAAGAGGCAACCCCGGAAGATCCGGAATTATATATAGGGTACTTCAATTATTACCTGAACCGGAATCATCAGTCCGGAATTGCCATTTCAACTCAGAACGATTTTGAAGATCCTGATGTCCTTGAGATGACCGATCCTGAGACGGGAGAAGTGGTCGGCTACATGGGAGGTTCATCACAATTCGATCTTGAAGACGTCAAAATGGCTCTTGTGAGCCTGAACAAGGGACTTGCGCTCAGGCCGGACAGACTTGATAGGCACCTTGGTAAAATCCATATACTTCAGGAGATTTCCGATTTCAAGTCTGAAAGCAAGGCCCTGACTGAGTGTCTGAATATCTCCGCTGTCATTTCCAATGAATGGTACTGGTCTGATGATGAAAAACTGGAGGACGGAAAGTACTTTCTTCTGAACAATATTCAGGATTATTACAAATTCTGGTTCAACAAGGCAGATGATGAGTCATATGAGGCCATAAGAACGGGCAGCATGCTGCAGATCAGTCTCTATCCTGATCATGTTTATGGTTTTAACAATCTGGCATTTACCTATCTGACCCGGGGTGAATATCAGGAAGGACTTGTCTACCTTCTCCAGGCGGAGCAGATCAGTCCCGATGATGTGATCGTTATCAACAATATCGCTCTGACTTACAAATACATGGGCATACCTGAAAAGGCTGCGGAATACTTCAGGAAACTACTCGCTTTTCCCGATGAAGTGGACTCGGAATACATTGAGTCCCAGCTGGCTGATCTATAGGAAAAAAATCCATGCCGGATCATCCGGCATGGATCACTTGAAGATTTATCTATTTTCAATCAGCCGTTTTCAGGAACCGCCTTTGGTGTTGAAGGAATCACATCCTCTTTTGCTTCCGAAGCAGTCTTGAAGATGATGGAACTCAATGAGATGAGCGCAATCAGGTTGGGTATGGCCATAAGACCGTTGAAGGTATCCGACAGATCCCAGACTATACCGATTTTCAGAATGGTTCCGACGAGAGCGGATGCCAGGAATACGATCTTGTATGCGGGAATTGATCTGGTTCCTGCGATGTATTCAAAGCATTTGGAACCGTAGTAATACCATCCGAGGATTGTTGAAAAAGCAAAGAAGATCAGACCAAGCGAGACAATGTATTTTCCAACACCAGGCAGGGAGGCATCGAAGGCTCTGGTTGTCAGGGCGGCACCGGTCAATCCGTCTGTTATCGCCATCATTCCGTCGGTACCCAGTGTCACCAGACCTGAGACCAGAACGACCAGAGCCGTCATAGTACAGATGATCAGAGTATCGATAAACGATCCCAGAGAGGCAATCAGTCCCTGTGTGTAGGAGTTGTTGTTGGCCGATGCCGCATGAGCGATGGGAGCGCTTCCGAGTCCTGCCTCATTAGAGAAAACGCCTCTGGCCACTCCGAAACGGATAACCGTACCGACAAGTCCGCCGGTGACGGCAGAGCTGTTGAAGGCATTGGAAAATATCATGCCGAAGGCCGCCGGAATTGAGGATGCGTTTCTGGCCAGAACAGCCAGAGATCCGGCGACAAAGAACAGGGCCATAAAGGGAACGATTTTTGATGTCACTTTGGCTATGGATTTGATGCCGCCTACAATAACCAGGGCTGTCAGAACAGTCAGGATGATGCCGGTCCAGAGGACTGGAATTTTAAAACCGGCCTGCAGGGCATCCGCAACAGAGTTGGACTGAACCATGCTTCCGATTCCGAAGGACGCGATCACGCCGAAAAAGGCAAAGGCCCATCCCAGCCAGGACCAATTCCCGCCGAACTTCTCTTTCATTCCGTTTTTGATATAATACATGGGTCCGCCGGACTGCTCGCCTTTGTCATTTGTCTCTCTGTAACGGATGGACAGAACGGCTTCGCCGAATTTAGTTGCTCCTCCGACAGCGGCAGTCATCCACATCCAGAAGACCGCTCCCGGACCTCCGAGGGCTATCGCTGTTGCTACTCCGGCGATATTTCCAGTTCCGATGGTTGCCGACAGAGAGGTCATCAGTGCCTGAAAGGGTGTAATATCGCCGACTCCTCCATGGTTTTTTGAAAAGAGCAGCCTGAACGCCTGCCCCAGTTTTCTGAATTGGATAAATCTTGTACCGACCGACAGCAGTATGCCTGTTCCGACAAGAAAAACGATCATGACCGGACCCCAGGCAAAGCTGTTCACCCTGGCCACAATTGATGAGAAAAGTTCCACTTGTTTGCTCCTTAATTTGTGCAGTGATTTTGATTTAAATCTACATAAAAGGAAAAACATGGGTTTTGCAAGCCATATATTCAATTGTGATTTTGGAGATACACACTGTTGATTTATAATAAATGTTTATAAAAGTAAAATAATTTGAAACCATATTCGAAAACGGTATTTTCTTTGTGATTAA
>QKJO01000226.1 GCA_003249275.1 Spirochaetaceae bacterium | reverse complement strand
TTCTCCCTGTCAGGATATTTATAAGATTTTTCTGCAAGTCGATAAAAAACTGGACTCTTGTCTCGTCGGCGAACCGGACGCCCAGCAGTCCGAAAAACTGGAGCCTCTGATCCAGTCCGGGAGGATTGAGGTTCAGCTCATAAAGGGGCAGCTGATGAATCTCCGCCTGACTGGTGACGATGATTCCCAGTGCAGTCTGACTGAAGCTGGGGTTCTGGCTGAGGAACTTCATCAGAATCTTTCTGTGCCGGGGCGGCGTATCCTTCAGATGAAGAATGAGGGACACCTGTGACATTCCGGCCTCTTCGGAGTCGAATTTATCCTTGAGATAGAGGTTGAAATCGCACAGGAGCATCTTCTCCCCGTTGTAGGGGATATAGCTTCTGAAGTAGGAATTCTTTGATTTCAGATGCTTCCTGTCGGTGATGGAGGTGCTTCCGGAGAACTGATTCCTGCTGATTAAAAAGTCCTTGTCTCTGTAGTTCAGCACCAGAAAATCGTCCAGCACCGACTTATTTTCAGTAGACACCAATATCGTCCTCCATCTTGGCAATAAGGGATGTCAAATTGAGTACGAAGATCTCCTCGTCATGGGGGTTGATGGACCCCTGGAAGTAGTCGTCATCGGGAACCGTCGAAGTTATCTTATGGAGTTTGCTTTCGGGCAGATTGACGATCTCCAGAACATCCGAAATCAAAAGGGCCAGCTGGTCGTTTTTCTTGTTCAGAACCAGAAAGGTGGACGACTCCAGCTTTTTCTGTTCCAGCATGGCCGTAATGTCCAGCACCGTGTAGGGCTCACCGTGCCTGTTGATGAAACCCCTGATGTAGGGCGGGGTGAAAGGAACGTAAAACACCGACGTATTGCCGATGATCTCCTTCACTTCATCCGCAAAAAGAGCGTATTTTTTATCATCAATACTGATGATCATATATTTGATGAAGTTTTCGATGATCGTCTTCCGGTCTTTTTCAGTCGATTTCCGGGACTCTTTGATTCTCTCCAGAATCTGATCGCTTTCGGCTCCATTTTGTGTATCCGGCATATTACGCTCCTGTATTGCTGTCGTTCATATTAGTCTGATTCATAATCGCGGCCGATGCGGACTGCAGAGCCTGCCGATAGTCATCCATCCCGGCAATGAGCCGGGAGAGCAGTTCCATTCCCTGAAAGATCTGCCTCATCGTGGCCAGAAACTCTTCCGAGGACGAAACCTGTCCGTCGATGATATAACGGATCTCTTCGGTGGAGGATGTTGCAATTTCTGTGGAATGAAGTACTTCCTCAAAGATCTTCTCCAGTTCTTTCGAGAGATTGTTGCCCTCTCTGATCTGCTCCGTACCCGTTTCGGACGAGATTATAAGGTTGTCCGAAGACTGCTGAATCTCCATGATTTTACCCCGGATCTCACTGGTCGAGGCCATGGTGGAGTCTGCCAGACGCCGGATTTCGGAGGCGACGATCTGGAAGTTCTTTCCTGCATCGCCAGCGGCGGCGGCTTCCAGTTCCGCATTGAAAGCTATGATCTTTGTCTGGTCGGTGATCTGATTGATGATGTTGACGATTTCCCAGATCTTCTCGATCCGTTCGCTCAGGTAGAGAATCCCTTCCAGAGTTTCCTTGTTGGAAGCCTCGATCTCCTTCATCTTAGCGAGACTGCTCCTGATCAAATCAAAGCCGTCGAAGAAGGCCTCCTTCAGGGAGACTGTGATTCTGTAGATCTCTTCGATCGATCTGGAAATATCACGGGAAACCTTTTCCGAATCCTCCAGAGAGTTCAGAACCTGTCTGACTCTGCCGGTCTGTTCCTCCGACTCGGCCGAAAGCCTGAGTGATGACTCCCTGAATCCCCGGCTTGTCTCGATGACCGAGCGACTGAAACGGGACAGGGCGTCGCGGTCCCTTCCGATGATCTGTTGCAGTCTGTTCAGGGGACCGTACCATTCCCCGGGAATAGTACTGCCGAGGACGGAGCCGCTGTTTTTCTGTTCCCCTACCGATTCTATTGATTCCATGAACTGACTCAGTTTCCGTCTGATCAGGGCATTGAGGATCAGGGAGAGCAGGGTCGTCAGGGCCAGAGTGACCGTACATATGACCGGATGACTGAGAATAAGGGAGGGGTTCAATGCAATGAACAGGACAAAGGGGACCAGATAAATCATTCCCTGAAATTTCAGGTAATAGTGAAAGGAGCTTTTTTTTCTGTTCTCTGTGGAATCGGACATGGTATTCAGGAACCTCCGGTTTAAAAGAAATCCGGAAAGAAGAGTCCCTGGTGGACCTTTTTCAGTCCGTCGCTGAACCCGATGCTCTTGACCAGAAGTTTGATATCCTTCTCCAGTTCGGGGCTTTTATTCATAATCTCCATCCCGTAGTAGTACAAACCTGTGGATTTGTCCCTTCTCAGCCAGCGTGTTTCAATATCCATTGTCAGATCACTGCTCAGCTGGGGAAGCGATGAGCTTTCGATGGTGACGGTGCCCTTGTAGTCCCGTGATACTGATTCATCTTCCGAAAAGACAAGCAGACCGGTGAGGGAGATGTCCGCCAGTTTGCCGATATCCTGACGGGAATCTTTGATATTAAGATAGTAGATAAGCGTTCTTCTGGTATTCTGCCGCATTTCGTAGAGCTCCCGTTATCAGAATTGTTGTACTGTTCATAGGATTATCGGCAGGTTGGGGCATGGATTTTACATAATGTGTTCAGTAATGAGCGATAAGGAGTGCAGACAGCAGATTCCAACTTCAACATGATGAATTTTCTGATTTCAATCAGGCAGCTTACC
>QKJO01000241.1 GCA_003249275.1 Spirochaetaceae bacterium | reverse complement strand
GAAATCTTTAATATTTTTAACAATATCCATGATACAGCGGATTACGATCTCCGCAAACATATAGATGAGGGGTGAAAAGACGATCGTATAGGGCATCTTGAGAACACCGGTAACCATCTTCTTGGACAGAAGCGACCGGATGGAGGGAACGAATACAATTGTAATCAGGGCGACCAGAATAAGGTTGTAAAGGATCTTGAATGCAAGTTTTGTCCGGGGACCGACATGGTCGTATACCAGTCCGAAGACAACATGCTCATCCGCGCTCATCGCTTTGCCCACGCCGAAGAACATGGTCCACATATAGGCCAGAATACTGATCTCGTAACTCCAGGCAACCGGAGTCTTCAGAACATATCTGGAAACGATTGTGACCATGAAGGTCATAAAAATGATTGTAAAGGTAATATTCGGCATGATGACATTGAGGAAATAACCTGTTTTCTTACCGATATTTATCAGCTTTTTCATGATTGACTCCTACACTCTGTCAAAGCGGATCAGGAACTTTGAAGAGCACACTGTTAAGACCTTCAGGTCTTTCCTATCAGTTTTTAAATATAAGGTACCTGTTTCAGCCGCGCCAGCGGGTATGGCAGTCGACTAAAACACTCCTGGACAGAAGCAGCTTCCATAAGGAATCCGTCCTCTGTCCAGGAGTTTCAGATGTTAAAAATTATCAGCCGGGATTATTCAGCCAGGTCCTGAACCTTTTTGTATAGGTCCATGTCCCATGTCGCTGTCAGCTTGCTGTTGGCGGCATAGGCAGCCTGAACATTCTTTCTGAAAGAATCAATGTCAGGATGAGTAACAGTCAGACCTTCTTTTTCGAAGAAAGCCACTTTGCTGTTTTCGTTTTCGATTCTTGCCTTGTCGTTGAAAGCAATGGCGAAAGTCATGGCTTCCTGAACAGCTTTCTGCTGAGCGGGGCTCATGGACGCCCATTTCTT
Organism: Spirochaetaceae bacterium; assembly: GCA_003249275.1. The sequence continues at coordinate 9,615 of QKJO01000241.1, read as the reverse complement.
GCCGTTGACACAGGGCATGATGGAGTCGATTACGTGGTTTGTAATAGCGATATACTTGGTGACTTCATAGAATTTGGCGCTTTCGATGGTGGGCAGGGGATTGTCCTGTCCGTCAACAGCACCGGTCTGAAGAGCAGTGTAGAGTTCGCTGAAAGAAAGGGGTGTGGGGTTGGCGCCGAGGGCCTGTCCCAGGAAGAGCCATGCTTCGGAGTTGGGCATTCTCAGGAGAACTCCCTTCATATCGTCATAGCTGTTGATTTCTTTCTTTCTTGTGTTTACAACACGGCTACCCAGGTAGAGGCTTCCGAGGGGATGAACACCCAGGGTGGATTCAACTTTGGGCCAGATGTTCTCTTTGGCGATGTCGCCGTTGAGGACTTTGGTCATGTGGTTGTAGGAACTGAAAAAGTAACCGGAACCGAACATGCTGAACGCGGGAATCTGTGTGGCGATCTGGGGGAAGGAGATATAAGCCATATCCGCTTCACCGCTCAGAAGAGCGTCAAATTCGTTGTCCGCTGTAAAAAGAGAACCGTTGTCATACACTTTTACATTGACAGTACCGTTGGACAGTTCTTTCACTTTGTCTGCAAATACGTACATGGCCTCTGTGTGAGAGTCGCCGGATACGGAAACAGATGAGAAGATCAGTTCAACAGGAGTGTCTCCTGCGACAGCTGCTGTTTCGGATTTTTCTTCCTTTTTCGAACAGCTCACCATCAAACCGGCAACCATGAGAAGAACCATGGCAATGGTCAGATTTTTCTTAATCATATTCATTCCTCCATTAAGAATAATTAATTATGATCCCTGGGGATCTAATTCACTTGATAAGAGATTTCCGGAAATTCAGAACAGACCGTCTGAGCTGTTCCACTTCCATCTTCTTGCTTCCCGTTAAAAGGGCCTCGTCCTTCACACGGCTTGAAAGGTTGATATTCACCCCTTCCAGCTGCATGTGGTATTTGGCGTTGATGGGATAAACCTGGCATTCCACCATGGAGGCGAAACCAAGAAAGTCCTGCACTTCTTCCGCCTTTGCAGGCTCTTTTTTGAAGTTGTCGCAGAGCCATACGTACAGAGCGGCATGGAAGTTGGCCATGACGCCGCTGTAACCGGCCGCACCCATCTTCAGACTCTCCAGAAGGGTGGCCGCATTGGCATTGTAGATCTTCAGGGGAGTTCCCTTGACGGCGTCGGTTTTCTTCTTCAGCTCATCCAGATCGCAGCAGGTGTCCTTCAGGAAAGAAAAGCGGCCCGTATCGGCACACCATTTAAGCAGTTCGGGGGAGATCAGTCTCTTGTAGGGAGAGGGACACTCGTAGATACCGAAGCTCTCGGCGGGGATATTGGAGATCAGGGTCTCGATGCTCTTTTTGGCAATATCTTCGCTTTCACCCTCTTTGGCGAACTGGTTGGAGATGAAAACATAGGATTCCACTCCGGCGTCGATGATCTCTTTGGCCTCGTCAATCTGCTCTTCCATTGTTTTGGCCACATGGCCTGACGCAATGATGTCGACGCCTTTGGGGGCGTTGGCAATGACGAATTTGGCCAGAGCCAGTCTCTCTTCCTTGGAGAGGAAGTGCATTTCGCTGGACTGACATACGGCAAAAATACCTGCAACGCCTTCAGAAGCGTACCAGTCCATAATTTTAAGAACACCGTCGTAATCGATTTTGTTATCAGCGGTGTAAGGGGTTATCATTACCGGCCAGACGCCGTCTTTAATGGATTTTCCCATCGTCATACTCCTAGACTCGTATTATTTATATCTATTTTCCACTAGAATTTTTATAAACCTAATTGTCCGAGAAGTAATATAATAGCTATTCTATCACACTGCATTTGATATAATATTTAGTACTTATGCGAACATAGAGAGGAGCCTGGAGTGCCCGAGATTTTTGATGAATACTGCTGGGAAGAGCACAAAAAAGTCATTACCCACAACGTTCACAACGTGAAAGGTCTTAGAAACTTTGCCTATTGGAATCTCTCAAGGGCCATTCCGCCCACTCCCCTCCACTATCACTCCGACATTGTGGAACTCCACTGCCTGACTAAGGGAAAGAGGTTCTGCCAGATCGAGGACGAAGCCTATACGGTCACGGGGAACGAACTGTTCACCACCTACCCCTTCGAGCCCCACAACAACGGGAACTACCACCAGAGCCCCTGTTCCTTCTACGGTTTTCAGGTGGATCTGAAGGACAAGGAACAGCTTCTGGGTCTCAACAGGGAGTACAGTCTTGCCCTCTATGAGATTCTCACGAACCGTAAGTTCAGGCATCTGAGTTTCTCGCCTTCCGAAACAAAGCTCCTCAAAATGGCCTTTGAGCACATTGCCGAGGGATCGGCAGTATCCATAAAGATCGGGATTCAGTACCTCTGCTGCTTCCTCTTCAAGATTCCAACCTTCTCACCGGTGATGAAGGAGAGCAAACCCAACTTTGACGAGGACATCAAATCGGTTCTGAGCTACATAGACAAACACTACAGGGAAGAACTGCATCTTAAAAAACTGGCGGAGGTGTCGGGCTACTCCCTGTCCCGGTTCAAAATCCGGTTCAAGGATGAGGTGGGTATGACCCCCGCCAACTTCATCACCTACAAAAAACTGGAATACGCCAAATACCTGCTTGAAAGCACCGACTACTCGGTGACCCAGATCGCCCTGGATGCGGGATTCTCCTCCAGCAACTACTTCTGCACCGTCCTGAAGAAACTGTCCAACTACACTCCCAGCGAATACAGGGAGAATATGGTCCGGAATCAGACGTCCTGACTCTTTTTTAGAATCTGCTTAACGGCTCCGGTCCTTCCGGAGTGCATTCCCGTACTCCTCAAAAGTCATGGGCTTGTGGAAGTAGTACCCCTGGATGAGATCGCATCCCTTGTCTCTGAAGAAATTCAGTTCCTCCTCCGTTTCCACCCCTTCGGCGACCGTATCCATTCCCAGATGCTGGGCCAGAGAGAGGATGGCGAGAGCCACTCCGGTCACCTTGACGTCATCGGGGATTCCCTTGACGAAGGACTTGTCGATCTTCAGCACATCCACGGGGAATTCGGCCATATAGGAAAGAGAGGAATAGCCGGTCCCGAAGTCGTCTATGGAAAGGGAAAGACCCAGAGCGGTCAGTTTCTTCATCATCTCCAGAGACTTGTCCACATTGTTGATGGCCATTCCCTCGGTGATTTCAAGGTTCAGCCGGTTCATGGGGAGACCTGTGGACTTCACTATATTTTCAACCTGCCGGGGGAGATCGTCCCTCCTGAACTGCCAGGGGGACAGGTTGACGGCGACGGTCAGGTCTTCGAAACCCTGATCATGGAGAGTCCTGGTATCCCGGCATGCCCTCTCCAGGACCCAGGCTCCCAGAGCCTCAATAAGGCCTATCTCCTCGGCTACGGGGATAAACTGATCCGGACCGATAAGCCGGCCGTCTACGGGATGCATTCGGACAAGGGCTTCCGAACCCGTAATCAGACCCGTCCGGGCGTCGACCTTGGGCTGATAGTGGAGATAGAAGAGTTTCTCCTCAACGGCTTTTCTCAGACTGCTTTCAAGCTCTACCCGGCTCAGTCCGGTGGATTTCATGCCCGGGTTGTAGAACTGAAAGTAGTTGTTGACGTTGTCCCGGGAGGAGCGCATGGCCGTTTCCGCCTTGGCGACCAGCTCCCTGGCATCCTTGTCGTCATCGGGATAAGCGGCGATCCCCAGAGAGATGCGGATATCGATCTCCTTTCCCTTCACCACAAAAACACTGTGAAAGATCCTCAGAATCTCATCGAGGGTCTTCTGCAGCTCGGGTGAATCATGGGAAAGATTCAGGAGGACGGCAAAGTCATCGCTCCCCAGTCTGGCGACGGTCACACCATCGTGGAAGAGCCCCTTCAGCCGTCTGGCGCTCTCAATAAGCAGGGCATCCCCCGCATCCGTCCCCAGGCTCTCATTGATCCTGTTCAGATTCCTGATATCCACATAGAGGACGGAGAGATTCTGAATATCCGGATCGTCGATACTCTCCTGAATTCTGCTGTAGAGGTACTCTTTATTGGGAATCCCCGTCAGGGAATCATGGGTGGCTTCATAACGGATACGGTCCTCCTTCTCCTTGACCTCGGTCAGATCATGAAAAAAGGAGATAAAGTGCTGTATTTCACCCTTGTTGTCCCTGAGGGAGGTGATGGTCAGATATTCGGGATAGACAGTGCCGTCCTTGCGGCGGTTCCAGATCTCTCCGTCCCAGTAGCCCTTCTTCAGCAGCTGTCTCCACATATCCGTATAGAACTCATGATCGTGCTTGTGGGACTTGAGAATGGATGTTTTTTTCCCGAGGGCATCCTTTTCGGTATAACCGGTGATGCCTGTAAAGGCGGGGTTGATGGAGTCGATGATTCCGTTTCTGTCGGTGATGACGATCCCTTCGATGCTGTTCCTGTAGATATTCTCCGACAGGAGCTGGAGGGATTCGAATTTTTTCTGTCTGGTGATGTCCCGTCCGAAAAGGTAAAGACCGTCGGGCTCCACGACCCTGGTGGCCGTAAAACTGAAGAGGCTCTCACCGATACTGACTTCATTCCGACCGATCAGATTGTCTTTGCGGACCATGGAATCCAGGGTTTTTTCCGGTACGGGACTGCCGACGGCAAGGTTCAGGGCAGGCAGAATCATGGAACAGGCATTGCGGTTGGCATATTCCAGGATACCGCCGTCGCCGATTCTCATGACAGGGTTGGGGGTTTCATCGGGAAATCTGGCCAGCAGCTGTATCGACTTCTGGGCCGCCTTCAGGTCGCTGACGAACTTCACCTGGGCATCCATGAAATTATTGAAATGAGCTCCCATGATCTCCAGTTCATCCCCTGTCTTCAGATCGGACCGGACGCTCATATCACCTTCCGAGCCGCGCTCAATGGTTTCTACCAGCCTATTGAGGGGTTGGGAGAGTCTCCTGCTGATCATAGAATTCAGGTAGATGAGAAAGATCACGGAAACGGAAACGATGACAAATGAGATGAGGATGATATTGGTGATCAGTGAGTAGATATCCCTGACAAACCCGCAGGTCAGGATGATCCAGTCCGTTGCCGGCATGTAGTGGTAAAAGACCTTACGGCCGCTGAACAGCTGCGGGAAGGAGTCGCCGGGGATTGTAAAGTTCCCCGATTCGGTCTCTTTTATCCGGTCCAGATAGGGCAGGATGGACGTATTTCTGTCCGATGTGACCTTCAGACCCTCCGGTTCGATCAGGTAGTATCCCTCGCTGTCCAGAAGCGAGACCGTACTGTTTTCGAGACCGGGACTGTTCCTGATAAACTGTCTGACGTCATCGATCCTTATATCGCTGATTGTGGGATCATCAAAATACGCGGTGGTGGCGATGATGAGGTCCTGAGGTTCAAAGGGTGTCATGAAGAGGGTTTTATGCCTCTCTTCTGTTTCACCCGGATTCTGCCACATGTAATCCAGATATCCCGATCTCTGGCTCAGCTGCTTCTGAACCACGTCCACGCCGCTGAAGTCGGTATTCACATACTCCTCATAGGGATGGACGATCATAATTCCCCGGCTGTCAATGGCATAGGAATAGCCCGACTCGCCCATTTTCTGACGGGATATTTCATTCAGGATATCCTTCCGGGCTTCTCCCGGGAGAAGCATTCCCTCATCGGCCATACGGCTGTAGATCGATGCCACGGCCAGGAGTTTTTCATTTTCTATTTTGATGTGAACCCTGACGGATTTGACAATGAGACTCTCTATATTCTGAAATATGCTGTCCGTGTTCTGCTTCATCCAGTGATCCACACCCTCTTCCTTCAGACGGAGGGCAAGGATGGCATCAAAGGCGATAAAGATCAGAACAAAAAACAGAACAAGGAAACCGTAGGACTGAGTCAGCTTCCTCTTGATAGTTTTTTTAATTTCTCTTTTTTTCTTCATTGATTTTCAATAATAGCTCAACAACCTCTCCAGACACCCCCAGCAGCTCACCGTACCGTTTCTCCCGCTCATCAGCAGAATCGGTTTTAAGAGATTTGATGATTTCCCTAACCATATTATGCATCAGCTCATGTCTTGTTTCCAGCGTTGAGAAATGTTTGCTTCTCTTAAAGGAATCATCCGCCGAAGTGTAGATCCATTTTCCCAGATCGCAGCTGTGATGATCCGTTACCGCATCGGCCTGGATATTCAGCTTTCCGTCGATGATCCCCCGGGCCTTGATGACCCAGAGCAGATGCTGGAGAATGCTCTTCACTATGGGAAAAGAGACTGTGCCCGTACCGAACTCAAAATTCTGAAACTCCTGAATTTTCTCAAGATAAACCTCGTAGTTGATGAGGGCCTGAGAGATTGAAAAAAACATCATGTTCAGATCCTGGGTCACATTGGTGATGTTCCCGATCTGCTCGTTCCCCTCGCGGCTGGCATCGACGATATTGTGGATGGAATCCCGGATATCATTGGAACTGACGGCAATCTCCCTGGAACCGTCACGGATCTGCATGGTGATATCGTTGAGAACCTGGGTGGCGCTGACGATTTCGTGGCTGCCTACATTGAGCTCCGAGGTAGCCTGGATGATCTCATTGAAGGCATCCACGACCTCCTTTGTCTCCCTGCTGATCAGACCGTAGGAACCCAGAGCGACCTTGCCGGCATCCTTGACCCTGCTGACATCGCTGATGACGGCCTTCAGGGTTTTGGAAATCAGGGCGGAGTTGACGGCTGTGGACTCGGCCAGTTTTCTGATCTCGTCGGCAACAACGGCAAAACCCTTTCCCGCGTCGCCCGCATGGGCCGCCTCGATGGCGGCGTTCATGGACAGAAGATTGGTCTGGCTGGCAATCTTGTTGATCACCGTGATGATGCCCATGATGGAGTCCACGCTGCTGTTGACGTCTTCGATCAGCTTGTTCATCTGCTCCATCTGTACAAGGTTTTCTGCAGTCTGCTTCTGGAGTTCCACCGAGCTTTCCCGTTTGCGGTTCGTGATTTCCCGGACATTCTTGATGGATGCATCCATCTGCTCCACCGCCGATGAGGTCTGGATGATGGAGCTTGACTGGGCTTCAATCTGATTGCTGAACTCCAGAATGGTCTGGGATATCTCCTCTATGGCCGAGGAGGAGTTGAGCAGGTTGTCGTTCAGATGGTCCATCCGTTCATTGAAGGCCTTGACGCTTCCGTTGATGGATGTGACCAGGTAAACCGAATCTTTCATCTCCGTGGCAAAGCCAAGAGACTCTTTCTCGTTGTCCAGAATAATTTTATTCGTCTTGTCCCTGGAAACCTGACAGGAGTGCATATGCTCCTTGAGGATATTGACCGGTCGTTCTCCCCTGCCGTTATCGGAGCAGGCATTGCAAAGACGGCCCGTCACCAGATCATCGTAAAGGCTGACCTCTTTTCTTTTGCTCCGGAAGAAGTAGAGACTGTTGAAGGCCAGGTACAGGAGAACGACTCCCGTGAAAGCGATGGAATAGGGTGCCGGAAAGAGGAGCAGGGCAAGAACACCCAGAAGGGCGGACAGGGGGGGAAGGGAAGATTTTAAAATATCCATGGGGAACTCCGGTTTTCAGTTTTGATTATCATATCACCAGGAAATAATTATGAGGAGTATGAAGAGTATTTAATTTTTGGACTTATGAAAAACTAACATAGTTGAGAAATGTCAATAATCGTATTTTCTCAGCCCGTCGATGAAGAGAGAGAGATGGGCCATCATATGGGCATTCAGTTCTTCCTCACTGCTCCCGTTCATCATCATCAGCACATGTTCAATTCTTATGCCTTCCAGAAAGTAGACATACTGTTCCGCCTTCATCTTTATATCGCATTTGCGGATCATCCCCTTCCGGTCCATGACCGTCAGTATCGTCTCTGTCAGGCTCTTCTGGATCGGCCGCATCCGGTCCAGATAGAAGGTCCGGCATTTTTCATTGAGGAACATCTCGTTGATCAGGATGCGGGAGACCTGTTCATTGAGGGGGGGGAGACTGCCCATAAATACGGCGGCGCCGGCCATCCAGAATTCCACGGGGTCCGTCAGCAGATCAATCCGGTCTTTGGCCTTCTCAATGGCCTCCATGGCACCTGTAAATCCATCAAGCTGGTACTCGAGAACCGCATCCAGAATGGCCTCCTTCCCCTTGAAATGGTTGTACAGGGAGCTCTCCTTGATTCCCGCCGCCGAAGCGAGGTCCCTCATGGATGTGCCGTGATAGCCTTTTGCCGCAAAGAGTAAAACAGCCTCTTTGAATATTCTGTCTCTGGTTGATTCAATCGCCATCCGTTTCCTCTAACTAACGTTCGTTTGATCTGTATCATAGTAGCAGGGAGGGCGGCGGGTCAAGCGGGTCTTCTCAGGATACTGGGGTTCATGCTCTGCAGAGGAAAATCAACTGCAATGGAGTAAGCCGGAAAGTAAAAGCCGGCGGAGCGACAAGACTTGCCTGCTCCGCCTGACGATTCAGCTAAACTTTGTCAGGATTGATCCTGATCATTCATTTTCAATTTTTTTTCCGTCTTTTTCTGGCGAAGGACGGAAGAAATCAGGGACAGAACGGCCAGAGCGAGAAAAACGGCGCTGATGGGACTTGTAAAAACAACCATGGGATTCCCGTCCGAAATCACCATGGCCCGTCTCAGATTGCTCTCTGCCATGGGTCCGAGGATGAGAGCGAGCAGGATGGGAGATACGGGAAAATCATAGCGCTGCATGAAATATCCGATCACACCGAAGATCAGGGCGACCCACACATCAAAGAGGCTGTTCCGCATGGAGAAGGAGCCGACCACGGAGAGCACGAAGATTATAGGAATCAAAATGCTCCTGTCGATGGTTATGACCTTGGCGAACAACCGTGCCCCCAGCGATCCGACGATGAACATGACAATATTGGCTACCATCATGGCGGCAAAAACGCTGTATACAACGTCGATATGATCTCTGTACAGCAGAGGACCGGGCTGAAGCCCCTGAATGACGAAGGCTCCCAGGAGGACGGCCGTAACCGCATCGCCGGGAACTCCCAGGGAAAGCATGGGGATCATGGCGCCTCCCGTACAGGCATTATTGGCCGACTCGGCGGCGGCGACACCTTCGATGGCGCCCTTACCGAAACGTTCGGGAGTCTTTGAACTCCTTTTGGCTTCACTGTACCCCACAAAGGCAGCAATATCGCTTCCCGCTCCGGGAATCGAACCGATAAAGGTTCCCAGAATGCTGGATTTCAGAATGACCTTCCAGGAGGTTTTAATGTCCTTCCACTCAGGCAGAAATCTGTTCAGTTTATTCTCCACCTTCTGCCGCTTCGTTATGGTTTCCACCCCTTTGAAGACCTCGGAAAAGGCAAACAGACCGATCAGAGTCGGAATGAATGCGGGACCTTCAAAGAGATCCATGGAACCGAAGGTGAATCGGGGGTATCCGGAGATCGGGTCGAATCCGATGGTCGATACCAGCAGTCCGAAGAAGCCGGCCATGATCCCCTTCAGGATCGAATTTCCCGAAACAGAGATGATGATACTCAGACCGAATATGGCCAGAGAAAAGTACTCCGCCGCTCCGAATTTCAAGGCTACCCTGGAGATCTGGGGCGATA
>QKJO01000092.1 GCA_003249275.1 Spirochaetaceae bacterium | reverse complement strand
GATCTTGAGGCCCTGGGGCTGACTGATCTGACGGATGAAAATGCACTCATCTTCTGTATTGTCACCTTTCTGGAAGATGATCAGAATATGACGGCAAACCTTCAGGGACCCGTCATCATCAACAGAAACAGCAGGGTGGGAAGGCAGTGCATTTCAACCGATCCCCGATGGCAGACACGTCATAACATTGCCGAAGAAATGGCTGTACAGAGGAACAATCCATGCTGATATTATCCCGCAAAAAAGATGAAAGCATCGTCATCGGCGATAATATTACAATCTCAGTCGTTGATATCAAAGGGGATCAGGTAAAGCTTGGAATTTCGGCACCCGGTGATGTCAAAGTTTTCCGTCAGGAAGTCTATGCCGCGATTCAGGATGAGAACAAGGCAGCCGCTGCTGTAAGAAAGATCCCTGAAAACTTCTCACTTGAAAAACTTCTTAAAAAAGAACGGGATTAATCAGCACCGCTTGTTGAGTAGATCTGATCGAACTCTTCATGAATAGCCAGGAATTTATCAAAAATAACGGGATCAAAATGAGTGGCCCGTCCTTTTTTCATGATGCTCATTGACTTCTCATGGCTGAAGGGTTCTTTGTAGGACCGTCTGGATCGTAATGCGTCGTAAACGTCTGCTATACAGACGATGCGGGCGCTGAGGGGTATCATCTCTCCTGTGATGCCGTAGGGATAGCCGCTTCCGTCCCATTTTTCATGATGAGACAGTGCAATTTCACGGGCCATGGGTTTTGGATAGGTACTGAGAATATAGGCACCGTTTTTCGTATGCTCATTCATAATTTCTCTTTCCCAGTCATCCAGCAGCCCCCCCTTATTGAGAATATCGTCGGGAGTTCCTATTTTACCCACATCATGCATGGCCGCCAGAAAGCTTATGTCCTCTATAAAATCCTTGTTGATCTGTTCAAATCCTTTCTGACCCATCAGGTTGACGCTGAGCAGCTTTGAATATTCACTGACCCGTTCAATGTGCTCTCCTGTATCGTTGTCCTTCAGTCTGGAGGCCTCCAGGAGACTCAGGAACGTTTTCTGCAGAAGATCCTTATACTCATTGGTGATGATGTCCCACTGAACCATATATGCTTCAGGCTGCTCCTTTTCGGAGTAGAGAAGGGGCTGGATCATCGCCCGAAGAAAACTGTTGCTTCTCGACTCTCCATAGGGAAAAAGCCGCCCCTTCCAGGAGTAGGAGAGGAGGGGATCTTCAAGGCTCGATTTCAAATCGGCACTGAGATTCAGAAGGGAGTCGGATTTGAATATTTCCGGAAGATGTTTATCAATAGGAGACGTATCAAAGACCAGGTCTCGGATAAACTCAAGATTGGACCAGATGATTTTAAGATCAAGATCGATCAGACAACTGGGGATGGGGCTGTTTTTGATTCTGTTGATCCACAGACGGATCTGCGGGTTTTCAAGTAGAATGCATTTGTCCTTTTCTCTCTCCACCGATGTGAACAGAGACCAGGGGAAGAAGGAAGACTCGTCTTCCTCCATCTCCTCCAGTTCCAGAACTTCCTCAACCTGATTCAGGTCCACGCCCTCATCCTGGAGATCATCTTTTGTCGGAGGATCACGAAAATCAAATTTTTCTTCCAGATTGAATCCGCTCATTTACTTCATTCTTCACCGTACAAAGCAATTTCAGCTTCACTTTTTCTAAGATAAACAGGACCTGCATCAATGTGCATGGGACCTTCCTTTTCGTATCTGCTGACTCCCAGTTCCAGAAGCTGTCTGCTCCTGCCCTGAAAGTAGTTTTTATCCTTCTCAATGCCCGGTCTTGAAGAACCGGAAATCAGCATACAGTCAGGGCCGGTAAATAATACCCTTTCAAAATCATGTACTTTCTCAAGAATCTCCGTTTCCGTCAGATCAGAGGGTTCGGCAATTCGTTTTCCTTCAAAATAGACAGCCGAAAAAAATCTCTTTTTCTTCGCATCGAGCACCGGAATAACAGCACCGGGAAAATAATCGTACCCATAGGCATAATAATCCGTCGTCAGGACTGAAGTATAAGGAATACCAAGACCGAAAGCCATTCCTTTTATGGTTGACATTCCTATTCTCAGGCCTGTGAAAGAACCGGGACCTTCGGAACAGACAAGCAGTTCCAGCTGATCTCTGCTGATTTCAGCTTCCTCCAGGAGTCTCACAATCGTATTCATCAGAGTCTCTGAATGTTTCAGTCCGTCCTGTATATTCATTTCAAACCAGGACGATTCTTTCTTCAGACAAACGCTCAGGAGGGCAGAGGATGTATCGACCGATAAGACATATTTCACAATTCAATTCCTTCCAAAACGATTCTTCTGCTGCCGTCTTTCTCTATGTAAATCGATATACTCTTACAGTCTTCAGGAAGATATTCGACGATTCTTTCACTCCACTCAATCAGGGAGACTCCGGAACCGAAGAGAAGTTCTTCGACACCGAGCATTTCAAACTCTTCCATTCCCCCTATTCTGTACATATCCATATGGTAGAGAGGCAAGCTGCCTGAATATTCGGAGACAATGGTATAGGTGGGGCTTGTTATATCTTCTGTTATGCCAAGAGATTTTGCAATTCCCTTGGTAATAGACGTTTTACCCGCTCCCAGGTCACCACGCAAAGCCACGATGTCGCCTGCAATCAGGGTCATCCCGATTTTTTCACCCAGAGAGACCGTTTCGTCAAAACTGCGGCTTGTAAATTCCATCAATGGAGAATCCCGCTTCTGTCGATATTGAGAATTTCCGCCTTGAGGGATTTTATGATCGGGATAACAGGATAGTCTACCGAGT
>QKJO01000014.1 GCA_003249275.1 Spirochaetaceae bacterium | reverse complement strand
CTTCAGGACGAGAAGGGCGAACCCGCTCCTGTCTACTCCATCGCCAGCGGTCTGGATTACCCCGGCGTCGGCCCCGAGCACTCCATGCTCACAGATATGGGCAGGGTCAACTATGTGACGGCCTCGGATCAAGAGACTCTGGACTCCTTCTTTGAACTGAGCCGTCTGGAGGGGATCATCCCCGCTCTTGAAAGCGCCCATGCCACGGCCTTCGCCTGCAAACTGGCGCAGCAGAAACCGCGTCAGTCCATCCTGGTCAATCTGAGCGGACGGGGTGACAAGGACATCGATTTTGTCGTGGATAATTACGGGAAGGAGTACGGGCTTTAAAAAATAAAAAGGCCGCTGAAGCATTGCTCCGGCGGCCTTTTTCCATTATGTCATAGAACAGATCAGAAGGGAAGCTTGTCCCCTTCCCCGATGGCCTGCTGCCACTGGAAGTAGCTGTTCAGATAATCGAAGATGGCCGAGTAGTAGTTAAGCTGGGCGCCTGAGAGACTCAGACGGGCATCCTTGAGGTCCAGCTGGGTCGCCAGACCGTTCCGGGAGGAGATCTCCATAATGCTGAATGCCTTTTCGGCTGTTTCAAGAGTGGTCTGGGCCGAGGTGATTCTTGATGAGGACTCTTCCAGCAGAAGCTGCAGATTGCTTATCTCATTCCTGATTTCATCCTGTTTCTTGATAAGGTTGATTCTGGATTTCTCCTTTTCCACTCTGACCTGTTCCATTTTGGCAAAGCGGCTGCCGCCGTAATAGATGGGGATCGTCAGGGTGAGGCCGGCCTGAGCCGCACCGGTTCCGTCATTCAGTGAAAATTCATCACTGGACGCCTGCCACCCGTATCCGAAGGAAGCGGAAAGGGAAGGAAAAAACTGTGCCCGGGTGGCACTGATATTGATATCCCTCAGATCCAGTTCTCCCTGCATAGCCTGATAGTCGGGCCTGTTGCCGAGTACTTCTCCCAGTTCTACAGAATCCGGCTTACCGGGGGTGTCCAGGAGTGTGTCGACGAGTGTGATTTCCTCTTCCGGAGGGATTCCCGCCAGGAGCTTGAGGTTGGACAGGACCAGGTCTCTGTTTCTGGCGGCTTTGGTTTTCTCGGGTATATTGATCTTCCAGTTGACCTCGGCCTGGAGAGCATCCAGCTGGGAAGCCAGGTCGTTGTCGTATTTCTTCAGGATCTCCTGGTAAGTCTCATGAGCATTCTGTTCGGTAGCTTCCTGCACCTTGTAGACCTCTTCCAGCAGGACCGTCTGGTAGTAGAGCTGTTTGGCTGCTGTGAGGATTCCCTGACGGCTGGCCTCATAGATGGTTCCCGTCATGTTCCTGTATTTTCTGCTGGCCTCAAGTGCCTTGAAAACAGTCATGTCGAAGAGCATCTGCTGTACGCCGACGCTGGCGGAAAATTCATTTTTACTGTTGTAGGGAACATCCATATAGATCAGTGCCCCCGTAGATGTGTCGGCTGCGACAGGAGCGGGCATGGTGATCTCAGTCAGGTTCCGGGTGTACCCCAGGGAACCGCCGATCATGGGCATGGCGGCGGAACGGGTCAGTTTCTCCTGAGCCTCCGCCAGTTTTTTGTCCAGGTCTGCCTTATAGAGGTCCTTGCTGTTCTCCTCCACAAGCTTCAGGTATTCGGCAAGCGACAGATCACGGGCGTTAACGCCCAGGACCGCTGTCAGTGTCAGGATGGTTATGATTAAATATCTTTTCATTTCTTTGCTCCCTCAGAAGCCGCTTTGAGCTCTTTTTTCTTTTTTTTCTCATCCTTGCCCGATTCAAGAGCATTTTCCACGGCGGGAATAACAAGAAGGGTCAGGAAGGTGGACGCTACCAGTCCTCCGATACTGACAAGACCCATGGGCTGTCTCATTTCGGCACCCGAACTACCGATTCCCATGGCCATGGGCAGCATCCCTAAGATGGTGGCGATGTTGGCCATCAGGATGGGCTGGAGTTTGGTGGGACAGGCTTCCAGCAGGGCCGAGCGGACATCCATGCCCCCCGCCCTGAGCTGGTTGGTGTAATCCAGAATCAGGATGGCGTTGTTTACAACCATACCGACCAGCATGACGATGGCCATCATGGAGACCATGTTCATCGAGTATCCTCCGATGAGGAACAGTATGACCACACCGATGAGTGAGAGGGGAATGGTGGATAGGATCAGCAGGGGCTGAGCGATCTTTTCCAGAATCCCCGCCAGCAGCATAAAGGTCAGAACAATGGCGATGATGAAGGCGAATCCCATATTTCTTATCATTTCGGCCATCATCTCCGCATCTCCCGCCCATTTTAATTTGATTCCTGCGGGAAGGATCTCTTTGGCTGCCTTTTCGATATCTGTTGTTGCGGTTCCGAGGACGGCGCCGGGAAGAAGGTTGGCGGTAATGGACACGGAAGATGTTTTATCAACCCGGAGAAGTTTGCTGACACCCTCTTCAATGCTGATGTTGGCAAAGTAGGAGAGGGGGTAGATGCCCGATCTTGTGGATACGGGTATATTCCGGATGCTCTCGACGCTGGAGACTTCCACGTCGGCCAGGGTCACCCGGATTTTATACTCCCGTCCTTCCGACGACAGCTGAGTCATGACGGTTCCGTCGATGGCGCTTCTCATACTCATGGCAAGTTCCTGGATGGATACGCCCATTTCAGAGAGTTTCTGCCTGTCAGGATAAAGGGTGATTTCAGGCTTTCCGGCTTTGATGCTGGAGTTGATTCCGGTTAAACCGGGAATCTCGCTCATTTTGCTCTTCAGTTCCTGGGTGTAAAGAGTCAGTTCATCAATATTGTTGCCCTGAAG
>QKJO01000045.1 GCA_003249275.1 Spirochaetaceae bacterium | reverse complement strand
GGCGCTCATGGTCATTTTCAGCCCCATCTCACTTGTGAATCTGAACAATCTCGAAGATGATCCCTTTCTCCTTACATCGGACAGCCTCATCTACTTTATGAACAGGTCTCTCTCCTCCAGCACTGCTATGACCATCAGGGACTCTGTCATGACCCGGGAGATGAACGGAAAGCAATGGGTTCTGATCACGATGAACAGTGCATCCCTGTCCTCCGACATTGATGCAGAGACGAGTCCGGTACCTGCTGTTCTGGAGGGATACAGAACCCTTAAGGCGAAATTTCCCGAATCGGAGATTCTGCTATCGGGCGCCCCCTTTCATTCCTATCTCAGCGCAGAGGAATCGAAGAAGGAAATAAGTCTCCTGAGTTCTATATCAGGACTTTTCGTGATCCTTCTGATCCTCCTGGTGTACCGGTCGGCGGCTCCCCTGATCAGCACAGTAACGGCAATAATCTTCGGAATGCTCTCGGGTCTGGCGGCGACCCTTATCGGATTCCGGGAGATTCATATTTTCACCATCGTGTTCGGAACCAGTCTCATCGGGATTTCGGTAGACTACTCATTCCATTTCTTTTCCGAATGGGCCGCAGCCGGTCTGGATGGAATGAAAATCAGAAGGAAAATACTCCCGGGAATTGCCGCCGGCTTGATCACGACCCTGTTGAGCTACGGAGCCTTTGTTGCTACGTCCTTCCCTCTTCTTCAGCAGATGGCCCTTTTCTCCTGCGCCGGTCTTATCAGCACCTTCCTCACGGTAATATTACTTTTTCCCCACCTTAAGAAGCCGGGAGCCGGAACGAAAAGATGCGTATCGGCTCATCTCAAAAGAATCGACCGGGGTCTTGAACAAAAGGTTCATCCTGCCCTTCTTATGATTCTTCCGGCAGTCATGATCAGCATAACCCTGCCGGGTCTTGTTCATCTCAAATTCAGCAGCAGACTCGCTGATTTTTATACCATGTCGGATCAGATGAGGCTCTGGGAAGAAAAAAGCGCTTCAATCCTGGCTCATGAGGCATCAGGCATCCATCTGCTCATAGAGTCTGATGATCTGGACGGGGCACTGTCAGCGGAAGAGGAACTGACTGATGATCTTGCCCGGCTCACAGGCAATGGAAAATTGAAATCCTTTTTGAGTCTCTCAACTTTTCTTCCCTCACAGTCAAAACAGGACTTCAACCTCAAACTTGCGGAAGAGGTGCTTCTTCCGGCTTACCCTGAACAGCTGGAGATCCTCGGGTTTACCAGGGATTCGTCTCTCCCCATCCCGGACAGGAACTATACCGGGTACAGAGACATTGCTGAGATACTGCCATCAGGGATTTTGAGAAACCTTCACATTGGACGAGTCGGCGAGAAGTACTATACTTCGGTAATCCTCTTCGGCGTCAGGGACAAGACAGCGCTCCGTGATCTATCCGACCGCTATGAGAATGTCTTTCTTATTGACCGGATCGGAGATACTGAAACGGTACTTGAACGGCTAAACCATACGATGGTGAAGATCATTCTCATCTCCTATCTGCTGATTCTGACAGGCCTCGCCCTCAGGTACGGCCTCCGGAAAGCTCTTGTTATACTGCTCGTTCCCCTGCTTTCCGGACTGACGGTGATCTCCATCTTTACTTTAAAGGATATCCCGGTCAATCTGTTCGTTCTTGTCGGGCTCATCCTGATCCCGGGCATGGGAACAGACTACCTGATCCTTCTATTTGAATCGTCCAAAAAGAGATCGGGCGTGATCCTCTCCATCACCATGAGTTTTTTAACGACCTTTCTCTCATTCGGGATGCTCAGCTTCACCGCCATTGCCTCGGTTTTCGGAATGACCGTCTCCCTCGGAATACTGTTTTCCTATCTGCTGGCCCTTTCCGTCGCCTCATTGCTGAATAAGACTCGGGTGCCGGGAGCAGGTTCTCGGGACAATCCCATATAAAATGAATCGCTCCAGGGTTTTCGGCAGAACTGAAGGCGACGGAAAGGGTGAAGATTTTCTCATGAAAAAATCCCTTCCAGGTACAGGTATCCGCCCTCTCCAGCGACATGTCGGTAGTTTCCTTCATATGCCATACCGTCAGCCCTTTCATCTTAATCCATGCTTCCTTTCTGGTCCAAAGACGGAAAAACCGGGCCTTATCCCCCCGGCAGAACCGGATTTCCCGGGGTGTAAAGAAATGAGACGAAATATCATTCGTTTTTCTCTTTCTGTCCATAAACTCAATGTCGATGCCGACGGGGACATCGGACAGAACAACGGCGCCAAGTTCTCCGCTATGGGAGATGTTGTGATGCCAACCGGAAGGGGTGAGAATGAAGGGTTTTCCATTCCGGCCGATCTCTGTAGTGACGGTATCAGACTGCACAAGACCGGAAAGTAGTGTTTTCCAGGCCGAATCAACGGCAAAAGAGCGTTCACCCTTGGTTTGGAATGTTGATAAATCCGTCAAAGAAATATATACTTCGGTCATATAAAAATCCTATTCGAGAGTACCTTTGAAAACAAAAGTTCTAATGGGTATCTGCCTTATGGCCGTATCCTGCTCCACCCTTGAGAAAAGCGGAAACGATCTGTCTCATTCTGTTTATATTACAGACGAATTACAAGTCACTCTTTTGAAACTCGACAGCAATCCGGAAAGTTTCGAATTGTATCAGGAAATTTCGGGACGGTACGGCAGAAACAGCTACAACCTTCAGGCATCTCTGGTGAGAGGTAACGGAGAGATCAGCCTCACCTCCTTTACTCCCTTTGGAAACAGCGTTTTCGATCTTTTGTACACTGATGCTGAAATGAAGTACAAAGGCCTGATTAATCCCG
>QKJO01000022.1 GCA_003249275.1 Spirochaetaceae bacterium | reverse complement strand
TTCCGTCATCAGTGTTATTTTCATCACCATTTTCATTTTCCAGGAGGGATTGCCCCTCTTTACCAAGGTTAATCCCCTCAAATTCTTATTCACAAGCAACTGGGCTCCCACGGCAGATCCCCCTCAGTACGGAATCCTCGCCTTTATCATGGGCTCTATCTGGGTCACCTTCGGTGCCCTCCTGCTGTCCGTGCCCGTCGGTCTGGCTGTCGGTGTGTTTATGGCCGAGATGGCGGAAGGAAAGTTCGCCGATGTTCTGAGAGCCGTTGTAGAACTTCTGGCTGGTATCCCTTCGGTTATCTACGGACTGTTCGGCTATATAGCCATATCCCCAGTCATCAGAAAGCTTTTTGACAGCCCTACGGGTCTGGGAGTTCTGACGGCGAGCATCGTTCTGGCGATCATGACATTGCCGACCATCATCAATATTACGGAAGTTTCCCTGAGAGCCGTACCACACGATCTGAAAGAAGGGTCACTGGCTCTAGGCGCCACTCACTGGATGACAATTTACAGAGTTATGATTCCCACGGCCAGGTCGGGCATTCTGGCGGGTATCGTTCTGGGTATGGGCCGTGCCATCGGTGAAACCATGGCCGTTCTCATGGTTGCCGGCAACGCCATTACCATGCCGAAAGGTCCTCTGTCGCTGGCCAGAACACTGACAATGAATATTGCCACC
The DNA here is from genome assembly GCA_003249275.1 of Spirochaetaceae bacterium. The sequence goes on along the minus strand of QKJO01000022.1, from coordinate 2,157 downwards.
GATATGAAGTATGCGGCCGACGATCATGCAGTCAGTCTGTTCACAACAGGAATCGTTCTGTTTGTCTTCATTCTGGGAATCAACTCTCTGGTTCAGTACCTCATGAAAAAAGCAGTAAGAGAGGACGTTTAATATGGCATCAGCAAGTACTGTTACATTAAAATCTGCCAAACTGAAGGCGCTCTCATCACCCCAGTCTCAGAAAATCAGAAGACAGGAAATGATTGCCAAAGGGATCATCTGGTTCCTGGCGGCCATGACCATTGCCATCCTTGTCTGGATCATCGCTTACCTTATGGTGAAGGGGTTCTGGTACAGCAATGATGTCCCCTATGATGTGACCGCACAGGTGGAGAGATCGATCTCTCTGGCAGACAGTCAGGAAGACGTTGTTTTCATCATCAACGGAAAAACACGGTCAAAAGACATCTATGTGGACGGACTCCGGAAACTCTACAACAAACCCCGGGTTGAAAACTGGGGCTTCTATAATCAGCAGGATCTGAAAGTCGTCCCTCTGGTCAACAAGGGCGCAGGCGGTTTCTCCGACAGTGTAAAACGGTTTATCCTCACCGGTTCCGGACTGGATGACTACACCAAGAATGTCAGATACGTAAAATCCTGGGATGAGATGATTGAGAAGGTTGCCCAGACACCGGGTGCTCTGGGATTCATCCCCGCCGCCATGGCGGATGAACTGCCCAAAAAGGTCAAAATCCTGGGTGTCAGAAGGCTTTCCGTCGCCGTCAATGATGTGGTTATGCAGCTGCAGGACGGCCGGATGATCAGAGAGCTGACCGACAAAAACCGGGAAGATCTTTTTGCCGGCAGAGTATCCAACTGGAAGGAAGTGGGCGGTACCGATCTGCCCGTGGTCCTGGTCAAATACGATTCAGGAGAATCATGGGGTTCTGTGAATGCTGAACCCGGTTCGGATGTTCCCGTTTTGACGGCTCACAGCGAAGACGAGTTTTTCGATCTCATCAAAAAGACGGAAGGAGCGGCTGCCCTGGCGCCCTACGGACTGCTGGCGGATCATCAGATCTCTCTTCTTCCCGTACTGAGGCATGAATCGGGTCTGAATATGACCTGGCACTTCATACTGGAACCTCCCGCCCGTTCCGGTCAGTGGGGGGGAATCTCCTATATCATCATCAATACCTTTTTCCTCATCCTGTTCACAATCCTCTTTTCCACTCCCGTGGGCGTCATGGCCGCCATCTATATGGTTGAATACGCCAAACAGGGACGGATTCTGAGAATCCTCAGGATGGGAACCGAAACCCTGGCCGGTATACCCTCCATTGTTTTCGGTTTATTCGGTTTTATCTTTTTCGTCAAAATCCTCGGATTCGGCATCGGCTTCATATCCAGTACCCTTACGGTCACTCTTATGATCCTTCCGACCATCATCAGGACGACGGAAGAAGCGCTCAAATCGGTTCCTCAGACACTCAGAGAAGGGTCGCTGGCGCTGGGAGCGACAAAGCTTCAGACAATCATCAAAGTTGTATTGCCGGCCGCATCCTCGGGTATCCTGACGGGAATCATCCTGGCTATCGGGCGGACTGTGGGAGAAACGGCGGTTCTGATCTACACCCTGGGGTCAAACTACGACCTTGTGTCGGGTCCCTCGTCCTCGGCGAGAGTTCTCTCTCTTCACCTCTATATGCTGTTTTCCGAAGCGGTCTCGTTCGACAGGACCTTTGCCACAGCGGCCGTCCTCGTCATCATCATACTGATAACCAATTTGTCGACCACCCGGATCATTAAGACGGTCAATAAAAATTCCGGCATGTAAGCCAAGGAGTATACAGATCATGAAAGTGAGTAATAAAATTAAAGTAGAGGGACTGAACCTCTTTTACGGGGATTTCCAGGCCCTTCATAATGTGGATATCGAAATCAAGGAAAGGGAAGTCACCTCTCTGATCGGTCCGTCCGGATGCGGAAAATCGACCTTCATCAGGACTCTGAACAGAATGAATGACCTCATCGATATCGTGAAAATCGACGGTACCATCAACTACGATGACAAGAACATCTATACCGAGTGGGACCTGATCGAGCTCAGAAAAAAAGTGGGTATGGTATTCCAGAAGCCCAACCCCTTCCCCATGTCCATCTTCGACAATGTGGCTTACGGTCCCAAAACCC
>QKJO01000060.1 GCA_003249275.1 Spirochaetaceae bacterium | reverse complement strand
GCCGAATCCGCCATGGCCCTGAGCGACTACATCGTCATTCTGAACGAGGGCAGAGTCGTCCAGTTCGGACCGGTCCTGGAGGTGTTCAACAATCCCGACACGGGCCTGGTTCTTGAACTGACCTCCCGCTATGCGGTCAACCGGATGGAAGCGGAGGTGAAGGATGGTCTGCTTGACCTCTTCCCCGCCGAGGTCGACCGGCCCGACGGGACCTACACCCTGATGATCAGAGCCGAGGAAATCAGAGTTGTTTCCGACGGTATTGAGGGGAAAATACTCAGAAGACACCCCCTGGACGGCGAAAGGATTCTGGCCGAGTGTTCCGTCGGCGAGGGAGAGATGGAGCTGATCCTCCCCTCCGCAACGGAAGATAAATTTTACTTTGTCCCCGAGACGGTTCATCTGTTCTGACGCTCCCGCCGCAGGCAGGCAGCGCTGGGCCGGTCAGTCCCGGGACTTTCTCCGGGGCGGATCCGGCCGGATGAAGAGGATCATAAAGAGGACGATCCCCCCGAAAGACAGGTAGAGGATGAGAAAGCCCCAGTCGGGCAGGTCGACAAAGATGAGGGAGCGGATGATCCGCCCTGTAAAGGAGATGTCCCTCTCAGACGTCTGCCCCGCCAGAGATCTCAGTCTGTACTCCCATACGGTCAGGGGACAGAGCACACCCACAGAGGCTTCCAGGGCCACGAAAAGTACCGAAATCAGATGGATCAGACGGAAGATCCGGTTTCTGATCCACCTCCACCGGAAGAGGGCCCCGATCAGAATGCAGGCCGCTCCTCCCACCGTAAAAAGGACATAGAGGGAGTGGATGAAAACCAGCATATCTGCCGCCAGGGCATAGAGATTCATGCCTCCATTATACCCCCGGATCTTCTATAAAAGCGAATAATTGGTTATAGTGATGCCGGTTCCGGAATGACCCCGTCGCGGATACGGTCATTCACACTCATTAACAAACAGGAAAATTATGAACGTCAACACAGAAAATCAACAACTTACACAGCTTAAGGACACGACAGCCAACCCCGCACCCCTGGGGCTCATGGGCTTCGGAATGACAACTGTCCTGCTGAACCTGCACAACGCGGGATTCTTCGGATTCGGTTCCATGATCATGGCCATGGGCATCTGCTACGGCGGTATTGCTCAGGTGATCGCGGGAGTCCAGGAGTGGAAAAAGGGCAACACCTTTGGTGCAACCGCCTTCACCTCCTACGGTTTCTTCTGGCTCTCTCTGGTGGTTCTCAAGCTTCTGCCCCAGACCGGTCTGGCTGCCGCTCCCGCCGTTTCGGCCATGGTCGCCTATCTGATCATGTGGGGAATCTTCACAGGAGTTCTCTTTCTGGGAACCCTGAAGATCAACAGATCTCTGCAGGTTGTCTTCGGCTCCCTGACCCTGCTGTTCTTCCTGCTCGCACTGGGCGACATCACGGAAAACACAGTCATCAAAACCATCACCGGTTTTGAAGGTATCTTCTGCGGTCTCTCCGCCATCTACGCCGGCCTGGCACAGGTCATCAACGAAGTATACGGTAAAACCGTAGCACCCGTCTGATCATGAAAGGACCGGTGTCTTCGGGCCCGGTCCTTTAAGTTTTTTTAATCTTCTGAATTTGGTACATCCGGTCATTCCGTAATAGAATGTGAAAAGGGATGCCCGTTGAACGGTGCCATCCGCAGCGAAGACCGGAGAGATCAACAGGAAAGCGAGGAACAAAATGAGTGATAACCAGCCCCACGCAATGAGCGAAAAAGAGATTGAGCTGACACGGGAACTGGAAGAGTTCAAACAGGAAAAAGAGAGAGTCAAAAAGATTCTCGGAAGCCTGGGAGGCACGAAAGTCGCCCGCAAGGAGAAAATCATCAACGGAGCCTTTGCCGTTGTGGTCCTCGGGTTCTTCGTTATGGAACTGACGACCCATTTTCTGCCCTCCTTCGTCTCTCTGGAGATCGGTCTGCTCTTCCTTTCGGTCAAGATCATCTGGATGATGAACAGCGCCCATAAGGTCAGTCATTTTCAGTTCTGGATTCTCAACTCCATCGAGTACAAGGTGAACCAGATCGACAAGAAAGTAATGAATCTGGAAAAAAAGCTCAAAGAGAAGGAGTGAGGATCATGGCTACGAAGATTACTCGATACAACGATACGAAAAATCTGCTGGAGGGAGACGAGTTCACGAAGGTCTACTTCCATACGGACAAACTTGTGTTCGCCACCAGCACCCTCCTGCCCGGGCAGAAGGCCTGCCTCGACAAGGGCCACAAGGACGCGGACGAAATCTGCTATGTCATCGAGGGGCGCATCGCCGTCCATCTGACGGGTCTGGATGAAATCCACGAACTGCACAAAGGAGACTGCATTCTGATTCCTCAGGGCGAGCCCCACTACACCGTGAATATCGGTACGGTTCAGTCGGTCACGGCCTGGGCCTGCGCACCCCACCTGTAATCGTCTTCAGCCGGGCAGATTCTTGATCCGCCTCTTGTGCTGATACATCCGGTTGTCGGCCTTGATCTGCAGGTCCTGAAAGCTGATCTCCCCGGCTTTGTTCCGGAGAGCCATCCCCCAGGCCGTGGCCGGCGACAGGGACGGTCCTTCGGGAACGGCCACTTCGGTTTTTTCAAGCAGCTCTTCCATCTTCCCGACCGCCTGTTCTCCGTAGGCTTTGTCCTTTCCGAATATGATGATCATAAACTCATCGCCCCCCTGCCTGATGAGAATATCGTCAGCGGCGAAGCTGGCTTTCAACACGGAGGCGAAACTGCTTAAAAGCTGGTCTCCCGCCGCATGACCCCAGGTATCGTTGGCCGTCTTCAGATTGTTGAGGTCGCAGATGATCATTATCTGGGGATAGGGCTTGCTGTCGGCATAGGGCTCCACCTTGTGGTAGAGGTAGTGGCGGTTGAAAATACCGGTCATGGGATCCCTGTACATCATCTCTTCCCGTTCCTTGAGCCGTTCATGAGCCAGCCGGCTCACGGCCAGGGCCCGTCCCTGACGGTAGGAGAAGAGGCTCATTAAAAAGAGGACAATGAGCAGGGCGGCGATGAACACAAGCTGCAGGATGATCTGCCTCCGGCTGTTTGTGTGGGGAATCTCGCTGTACCCCTCCTGAAAGGCCGCTTCCGTGTCCACAAGGGCCAGAGCCTTGTCCATGACGGAGGCAAGTTCGGGCTGTGTTCTGGGAATGCCGAAGTACATATAGGAGTTGAAACTTGTCAGTCCCTTCTCCACGATGTCGTACATCTCCCATTCCTGTATGAAGTACCGCATCACCGACTGATTTTCAATCAGATAATCCGCCCGCCCCGATTTCAGGGCCTTCATGGACTCCTTCAGATTCTCAGTTTCCAGAATCCTGGTTCTGATGCTGTTTTTTTCTATCAGTTCCCTGTGCCAGTAGCCCTTGATCACCGCGACGGTGGAGGCTCCCAGTCCGTAGATGTCGTCCACCGCCGGGGTTCCGTTCAAACCGAAGATGACATCACGCTCATTGCTGAAGGGTCTTGTAAAATAAAAGGTCTCCAGTCGGTCGGGGGTCCGGGCGATGTTCATGACATGAATTTCACCCTTTGCCGCCCTGTTGTAGAGATCGTCGAAATCACCGCCTTCAGACGTGAACCGGATGCCCGTGAGATCGGCAATCTGCCTGATCAGGGCGGCGCAGATCCCCTTGGAGACTCCCTTGTCCATCAGTTCAAAGGGAAGGTATCCGTCGGTCACGCCGACAGTGGCAGTGCCGTTTTCATGAATCCAGTTGATCTCTTCATCCGTCAGACCCATGACTTTGTAGTTGTAGGAGAGCCTTGAAGACTCCAGAATCCCGCCGATCTCATCCTTATAGTTATGGAGGAACTTGTTGAGAATCCCCGCCAGAATACTTTTGTCGCTTCTGACCGACAGGGTCATATCCGATGAGATATTCTCGAAGGTTTTCACCAGTTTCAGATTGGGAAACCGGTTCAGATAATCAAAAACGACGGTCCCCCCCGAGGTGATCAGTGCGTCGATCTCCCCCCGGTCGAGGGCTGAGAGAGCATCATTCTGGTTGGAATAGAGAACTTCATCGTAGTCAATCCTGCTGTAGAACCGGGGAAAAAACTGTGTGACGATATCACCGTCCAGAAAACCAACGAGCTTCTCCTCCAGGTCTCCCACAACATAGATATCGCTCTTCTGCCGGGACATGAGAACATAGGGGTGCGTGTAGATCGCTTCGGTAAAACGCATGGTCTTCAGACGCTCTTCCGTCTGATTGGCCCCGAAAAGGATGTCCACGCTCCCCGACTGCAACCCGTTGAATACCTGATTCCAGGATTCGCCTTCGGTGACAACCCTGAGACCGAGGGCCCTGGACATCAGCTCTGCCAGTTGGGGAACGAAACCGCTGTTCCTTCCATTCAGGGAAAAGTACTCCATTCCCGAATAGGGATCGCATCCCATAATCAGGGTTGAACCGGAGCGGTTCTTCAGCCAGGTCACTTCGTCCGAGTCCAGCCAGTCCTGAGAAAACAGAGGAGAACCGCGGAATATGAGGAGCAGCAGAAGGATGAGAGTGAGCTTCTTGACCATATCAGACAACATATTACATTGGAGTTGGGGTGTTTAAAAAGTGATTAAAGAATTTTTCATGCATTTTCGTATGTTTTATTACGGAAACAATGACTTAACCCGGCCTGGAACAGTATAAATATTCAATTTTGTTGACATAAATTTACACCCGGACTATCATAACTTCGAAATTCTACGGATTTTTTATATAAATAATCAACTACTGAAACGGGAGAAACTCACAATGATTCTGTATATCCAATTTGGACTATACCTGCTTCTTATGCTCGGCATAGGGTATGTATCCATGAAAAGAACGGGAAACAACGAAGATTTCATCATCGGAAGCCGGACTATCGGACCCGTAACAACAGCCATATCGGCGGGAGCTTCGGATATGTCCAGCTGGCTGCTTCTCGGACTTCCGGGAGCCGTATTCGCCAGCGGTCTGATCGAGGGTGTCTGGATTTCCCTCGGTCTTCTCATCGGCGCCTACGTCAACTGGCTCGTCGTTGCCGGTCGTTTGAGAAGTATGACCGAAAAACTGGGTGCCGTAACCCTGCCTTCCTTTATTTCTAAAAGATTCGATGACAACACGGGAATTCTGAAACTGGTTTCCACCTTCGTCATCCTCTTCTTCTTTACACTCTACGTCGCTTCCGGTCTGAAGGGCGGAACCCTTCTTTTTGCCCACACCTTCGGCGCCTCCGAGAGCGTGGCACTGATCATCACAACCCTGGTGGTCGTTTCCTACACCTTCCTGGGCGGTTACAAAGCCGTATGCTGGACCGACCTTGTTCAGGGACTTCTTATGCTGGCGGCCCTGGTGTTCTGCGGCCTTCTTGGTTTTATCGCCATCGCCGGTTCGGATGTTCAGATCTCAGCGGTCAATCCGGAAGCTTTTAAATTTTCAACAGGCTGGATCACCGCCGTCTCTCTGATGGCCTGGGGATTCGGTTACTTCGGACAGCCCCATATCCTGACAAGGTTCATCGGAATCAAGGATGTTGAATCGGTCAAAAAAGCCCGCCGAGTGGGTATCACCTGGATGGCTCTCTGTCTGATACTGGCCACCACCATCGGCATCATCGGAATCGGTTACAACGCCGTGAATCCCCTCCCCGGAGTAACGGGAGAAGGCGGCTCCAGCGAAAGGATCTTCCTCGCACTCACCACAGCCATGTTCCACCCCCTCTTCGGAGGATTCATCCTTGCCGCGGTTCTGGCCGCCGTCATGTCCACCGCCGATTCACAGCTCCTGGTCCTGACCTCGTCACTGACCCAGGATATTCCCCTTATAGAAAAGATGGACGACAGGAAAAAGGAACTCATCAGCCGTCTCGGCGTTGTCGGTTTTGCACTCCTCGCCTTTGTGATCGCCTCCCGCGATTCGGGAACGATCCTCTCCATGGTCGGTTATGCCTGGGGCGGATTCGGTGCGGCCTTCGGACCTCTGGTCATCCTCTCCCTCATCTGGAGAAGAATGACAAAATGGGGCGCTCTGGCAGGCATGATCACCGGTTCTGTAACAATTTTTATCGTGAAGAACTACATCAGCATCGAGGGAGAGTACTTCTATGAACTCCTTCCCGGATTCATTCTGGCATTCCTGGCCGTCATCGTCGTCAGCCTTCTCACAAAAGAACCTTCGGAAGAGTCTCTGACTCATTTCGATGGAACCATGGCTCAGCTCGGGACTGTCTGAAACAGACGGGCTGATTTCCGGAAATGAAAAAAGGGCGGGAAACCGCCCTTTTTTATTTCACTCATAACCTGGGATCACTTTCTCATTCTGAACTTGTGGATCTCCGGATTAAAAAGAGTAACGCAGTTCTTACCGTTTTTCTTTGAGGCATAGAGGGCCTTGTCCGCATCGCCGACGATGTCTTCATAACCGGTCATGTCATTGTTGATCGAGGCGATTCCGATGCTGATCGTCACTCCGACGGAGACGCCGTGCTCATTGGTCACCCTTGTCTCTTCAATTCTCTTCCGCAGTCTTTCTGCAAAAGCCCCGGCGCCCTCCTGTTCCGAGTCCATCAGGGCGATGGAGAATTCCTCTCCGCCGAAGCGGGCGACGATATCGCTCCCCCGCACACTGGAGGCACAGCAGCCGGCAATGATCTTCAGAACCTGATCTCCGAACTGATGTCCGTAAGTGTCGTTGACGTTTTTGAAGTTATCGATGTCGATCATGAGCAGAGTGAATCGCCGTCCGCTTCTTTTGAACCGTTTGAATTCCTCCTCCAGCCGGAGGTCCAGAAACCTTCTGTTGTAGATCCCCGTCAGGCTGTCCTGCTGGGTCATCATCTTCAGACTTCTTTCCAGAAAGACGCTTTCGGTCACATCATTGACCGAGAGAACCACCTTTTCCGTCTTGCCGTCCTCCCCTTTGATGGGCGTGAGAGTACAGCTCTGCTGCATGTAGTCGTAGTACTGGGAGTACTGACCCGTCAGTCTGAAGGGAAAGAGATAGTTGTGGAGTTTCTGGGAAAAATAGACATAGTTGCCGAATTTCAGCACAGATTTGAATCCCCGGATAAAGGCGGTATTGCTCAGCTGGGGAAAATGGTTGAACAGAATCGTACCTTCAATATCTTCATGGGAAATGCCGCTGTGGATCTCCATCCACCGGTTCCATTCCAGGATTGAATACTGGCTGTCCAGAATGACAACTCCCATGTTCAGTACGTCCAGCACTTTTTTATACATAGAACCTCTCAGCCTTGAAATTTCAGCAGCGCTTTTTTGAGTTGAGGAATGGAATTCTGGCTGTTGATGAGAAACAGATTTCCCGAGACATGCCTGTCTTCAAATTTAAAGAAAGTCTTCATGGTGATGGCAATGTCCTGGGATTCAAACTCCGAGTTGAGAAAGGAACTGTCGAAGTCCTCGCCCCAGAGGATCTGGGGAGGCTGATAACTTACAAGGCTTTCCAGGAGTTCAAAGATCCGCCCGATGCAGGCTCCGATCAGAATGTTGCCGATTTCAAGAAGGACCTCTTTTTCAAGTTCCACCAGGCTGTCCGACTCATAACCCTGCATTTCGGAACTCTGAAAGAAGGAGATGAGCTCTTTTTCTTCACCATAGGGGAAGACGAGGAAGGCAACCCCTTCAAAGTCTCCGTTGAACCTCTGTTCCACCACGCTGCATGTCTTGAAATCGCTGATATTCAGGCTCAGGTAATCGGTCAGCTCGGGGATCAGAATGGTTTTGATGCTGGGTACGGAAAGCTGAATGAATATGTCCATGATCTCGGCAAGATCCGCTGCAGCGGAACCGAAGGAGATGTTCATGATTTCCTGGAGTGCGTCCAGCTCCAGATCTGTCAATGCACCGGCAGACTGCTCTTTCACTTGCCGACCTCTACTATGGATTTAAGTTCATCAAGGAGTTCATGTACAGCTTTCTTTTCAGGAAGTTTTTTGATGACCTTGTAGGCTCCCAGATCGAAGCAGCGTTCAATGGATTTTATCTGAATATCCGCCGTCAGGATGACGACAAGGGCGTCGCCGTTGATCTCCCGGATCTCCTGAAGGGCTTCGTATCCGCTCTTTACCGGCATTGTCAGATCAAGGAAGACAACATCGGGTCTCTCACTGTCGTAAATTGTGACGGCTTCCTCACCGTTGGATGCTTCCAGGAGTTCCGTATCATTATCAAAATCGAGAATGATCGATTTGATAAGCATTCTGGCTGCCCTCGAATCGTCCACAATAAGAAGTTTCATCAGTCTTTCCCTGCCGTTCCGGTAATCTTTTACTATCCGCCCTTAATACTATGCGAGTTGATGTCAAATGTCAAAACCCGGAAGAAGCTATGGATACCCTCGGAAGATTCGGATAAACTGGATTTACAGACATGAGAGGAGCCGGAATTTTATGGGAACATTGTACCTGATCAGACACGCACAGAGCACAGCCAACAGCGGCAGAATCATGGCCAGCCGCCTGCCTTTCCCCCTCACGGCCGCGGGGAAAGCGGATGCCGATCTGATCGCCTCCCAGCTGGCTGAGCTGACAACCATCCACAAGATCATATCCTCGCCCCTCATAAGGGCCAGACAGACCGCCGAATCTTTTGCCCGGGTCTACGGTCTGACCTGCGGGGAGGACGAACGGCTGTCGGAACAGGATCTGGGAAAGTATTCAGGAATGACCTACGACCAGGTCAAAGAGGAGCCCCTCTACGAGACCGTCACCTCAGCCCGATGGTCATGGGTTCCCGAGGGCGGCGGAGAGTCCTACGAGATGATCGCCCGCCGTGTCAGCTCCTTCTTTGCCTCCCTGAATCCGGCGGACGAAGGAAATACTCTGATCGTCACCCATGCCGTCACATTCCGTCTGATCCGGGCCGTACTCGAAGACACCCTCCCCCTCTATCCCGAGGGATTTCCCAACAACGGAGAGATATGGAAGGTGGATTTCAGGGGGCTGGGACACAGGCACGAAATCGAGTCCCTGATGCTGGGCAACAGCAGGGACTTCGTTCACAATCCCTAGACGATCTCTTTCTTCAGAGTTTCCGACTGTTCCGCCAGGGAGGCGGACATTTCAAGAACCTTGTCGGAGGAGAGTTTGATCTCCACGGCGTCTTTTTTGATCTCATTGGCCACCGTTCCCAGTTCACCGGAGAGTTTCCAGTTTCTGTCCAGGTTGGTATCGACGGTGATCTTGTCGTCCGACACCTCGTTGACGCTGTCCATAACGCTGGTTGTAAGTTCGTTCAGGCTGGTCGTGGATCGCAGAATCTCCTCGCTGCCCGTGTTCAGTTCTTCCGTGCTGTTGTAGATATCGTCCATGGCATGGGCCACCGCATCCACCTCGTCGCGGATTTCCACGAAGGAAGCACCAGACAGCTTCACCTGGGAGCCTGTCTGTTCGATGGACTGAATCATGGTTTTAAGATTTTCGGAGATCTTTTTGGCATTGACCGAACTGTTTTCGGCCAGTTTTCTGATCTCATCGGCAACAACGGCGAATCCCCGGCCCGCATCCCCCGCATGGGCGGCTTCGATGGCGGCGTTCATGGCCAGCAGGTTGGTCTGGGCGGCAATCCCGCTGATAAGACTGGTCATGTCCCTTATGCTGCTGATCTGATCGATTACCGCATTGAAGGAACTTTCGGTTTCTTTGATTATATTTTCACCGTTTCTGGAGGTAACGAGCAGACTCTCCACACTCTTTTTTCGGGCCTGAATCGTCTGGGAGACGCTTTTGATGGAGGCAACCATCTCTTCGATGGCGGCGCTCGATTCGGTCACATTGGCCGACTGGTTCTGGGCGTTGTTCCTGAGGATCTCCAGACTCTTTCCGATGGCATCCAGAGCCTTTCTGGTGCTTGAGAATCCTTCATCCAGATTCTCCACCGACTCCAGAATTCCCTTTACCCGGTTTTCAATGAGAATGACGGCCATTCCTGTCTCTTCCGCCGAATCCTTGACGCCAACGGCCTTATCAATCTGTTCGGAGACGGTTCCGACCAGCTTGACCATCCTGTGGCTGTGCACTTCGCTTTCGTTGAACTTCTGAATGGCATCCCCGGTTACAAGAGAAAAGGTCCGGTTATGGGCGATGATGATAAAGATGCTCACAAGATAGCTCATGGTTGTGGAATCCAGCTGCCCCATAAGAGTACTTTCGACGGTGGTGTAGGCACCGGTAAACACGATGAATGCGACAAAAAAGAGATAGGAAAGAGTGGAGAACAGGGCTGCCAGCTGAAAATGCTTTCTGCTTCGGATCTGATAGGAAGCCACCAGGAGGGCAAAGAGATTCAGCAGAGCAAACTGGGAAAATGTTTTGCTTCCCGAATATCCCTTCAGCCAGCTGTAGGCCGAGATCAGGATGATCAGGGAGATTGAAAACAGGTAGGAAGAACGGTCATAGAGCCCCTTCCTCAGCATGAAGAGGGTCAGGACAAAAAACAGGGAAATAAAGATAAGAACTCCGCCGAGGACAACGTCTCCTTTTGAGAGCTGCAGCAGGGCCAGAACGACCATCAGAACAGAGATGAACATCTGAATCATCAGGTTGACGGAGGCCTTCATCCTGACCTCATAGCTGGCCTTTTCATAGGCGGAAGAAAGAAATTTCATAGAATCTCCAAAAGCGCTTTTATAATTATTTTTCAGGCTATTTTGATTGAGCAGATCGATCTGCGTGTAAACATACCCGCTCAGGATAAACGGTAAATGCGAATTTTTCCAGTCTTAAATATGTTCCTTTTTGAATATACATCAC
>QKJO01000127.1 GCA_003249275.1 Spirochaetaceae bacterium | reverse complement strand
GTCAGATCATCTCCATTCTCCGGAACGGTTCCCTCTTTTCTTCAAGTAAACTGGCTGTCATCCTGAATTGTGAAGAGATTAAAAAAGGCGGCCGATCTCAAACTGCTGGCGCAGTTTTGTAAAAACCTTCCCGACGATGTAACTCTTGTGTTTCTGAGCGACGCGGTTTCGGTAGACAAGAAACTGACGGCCCTGATCCCGGCTTCCGAGAGAAAGATCTTCTGGGAGATGTTTGATTCCCAGAAAAAGGGATGGGTTCAGAAGTATTTCTCCGATCAGGGGATGAAAATCGACCCCAAAGCCGTCAATATTCTTCTCGAAATGGTTGAGAACAACACCGCCGATCTGAAGGAGGCCTGTCAGAAACTGGCCTTTTATTTCAGCATCGGTGATCTGATCAAAGAAGAGGATATTGATAATTTTGTTTACCACAGCAAAGAGGAGAATGTGTTCACCCTCTTTGAAAAGATGATACTCAAGGATCTCTCCGGAGCCCTCGAGGTCTTCTCTAAAATCACTCTCTCCGGGGATACCGATCTGGTCTATCTCCTCTCCGGTCTGATGAGACAAATTCGCAGAGTCTTAAAGGTTAAGGCCGCAATTGCCGAAGGTGAAGCATTGCAGACCGCATTTCAGATCTATGAAGTCCGGGGCAAGAAGAACCAGAAAGTCACCGGTGACGGACTGAGGAAATTCGGTTTGAAAGAGCTTGAACTGATTCAAAGAGAAGCGGAGGTCCTAGACAGGAGAATGAGAGAGCTGAAAAAGGAGATGCAGATCATCTCGTTTCAGTTATTTTTGACCCGTGCCATGACGGGAATTTGCTGAAATAGTGCAGAAATCACCCTTTTGCATCTAGTCATCCTGTTTCAGTAAAACTAAAATATCCCGGATTCTCTCATATATAATACAAAATGAAAAATATTTTAAAATTTTTGATTATATCCTTCTACTCCCTTCTTCTGGGTGCTCTCATTTTACTGAACTTCATCAACAGAAGTTCGCTCCTCCTGTTTGCCGGACAGGTCATTTTGACTGTTCTCATTTCCTATCCCCTGAGCCGGTACTATTTCAGAAATCTGAACAAGGACCGGGAACGGCTCATTGAACGAATCTACTTCGACCGGAGAACAAGTCTGCCCAACAGGGAAAAGCTCAGGCTTGACGCGGTGCAGGATGATCTCGTTCTCTATCTTGTCAATATCGACTCCTTCAAAGAGGTCAACGACTTCTACGGAAACCGTGTGGGAGATGCCGTCATTCTCTCGCTGGCCAAGCGTCTCAAGAGTCTGGCCCGGTCATCCCATTCAAGGCTGTTTGAGGGAGTTGAGCTTTACAAACTTGAAATTGACGAGTTTGCCTTCCTTTTCAATTATTCTCTGGATGATGACAGAATCAGGCGGACAGCGGACATCATCATCGAGATGGTCAATGACTACCCCTTTCAGGTCAATGATGCCGAAATTACGATCACCATAACGCTGGGAGTCGCCTCGGTGATCAACAGGGACCTTCTGGAAGAGGTCGGCAGCAGAACACCGGGTATTCTGGCACAGGCCGATATGGCTCTCAAAAAAGCCAAGGAAAAGAGAGTTCCCTTCCTTGTATATCACCATTCCATGGATATCCCCCGGGAGTACGAGGAAAACATCCGCTGGACCCATGAGGTAAAACAATCCATAAAGGAAGACCGGGTGGTGCCCTATTTTCAGCCCATCGTGAACAACAGAAACGGTCTGGTTGAAAAGTATGAGTGCCTGATGCGCATCATCGATGAGAAGAACAACATCATCTATCCCGAAACCTTTTTGAAAATTTCAAAACGGTCCCGCCAGTATCCGACACTCTCCAGAATCATGCTGCGGAAGATCATAAGGGAGATGAAGAATACAGCGACCGATTATTCATTCAACATCTCTGTAGAAGATATTCAGAACAGGGATACTGTTCTGTTTATCAAAAGGATTCTTGAGAATCACTGGAGAGAAGCTCCCAGAATCTGCTTTGAAATTCTGGAAAGCGAAAATATTGAAGGGGTTCCGGAAGTTCCTGAATTCATACGTCTGGTCAAGGATTACGGATGTTCCATCGCTCTGGATGATTTCGGAACTGGATACTCCAACTTCAACTACATCATGTCTCTGGAAGTGGATTTTATAAAGATCGATGCTTCCATCATCAGAAATCTGGACCGGGATAAGAACGCCATGGCTATTGCCGAGACCATTGTCGGATTTGCCAGACGGACAGGAACGAGGACCATTGCCGAATATGTCCATTCCGAAAAGATTTTCAACCTGGTCAAGGCGATGGGAATCGACTACTCTCAGGGATACTATCTGGGAGAGCCTGTAGCCGATTCAAGAATCAAGTCCCTTCAGGAACCTGCCGCCGTCTCCGCGGAGTGATCTTTTCTGCCCAGGCCGATCAGATAGTATTCAAATGATTCTTTCCTGACAGCCTTGGGTTTCAGTTTTTTTACCTGATCGAATTCAGCCTTCATCCTTTCATAAATTTCTGTTTCATCTCCGCCCTGGAAAACCTTTACCGTGAAATTTCCGCCAGGCTTCAGCCAGATCAGGGTGAATTCCAGGATCTGTTCCACAAGGTTGTAGGACCGTCTCGTGTCCATCAGTCTGTTTCCTGATGTGGACGGCGCGGCATCGCTGATAATAACATCAAAGGGACCAAGATCGGACAGGCTGTCCCGGACCTCTTCGGAAAACACATCTCCCTGAATAAAATGAAGTTCTCCTTTGGCGTTGAACTTTGCCAGAGGCTTCAAATCTGCGGCGATGACGGCGCCCCTGCCTTTGAGCAGCTTGAGGCAGTACTGGGTCCAGCTGCCGGGGGAGGCTCCGATGTCGAGGA
>QKJO01000058.1 GCA_003249275.1 Spirochaetaceae bacterium | reverse complement strand
CATACACATCCCTGACGGGGTTGAACTTGCTCAGCAGAAACAAAGAGAGATTTGTAAAACCGTCCCGGACGGGATTGGTGGTTCCGGCGATGAAAGGCAGCATTCCGATCAGACGGCAAAGTCTGTGTTTAAGAATGAACTCTTTCTGATCCTGATAGTCCGGCATTCCATTCAGAACTTCATCCACAAGTGACTTCCATGCGGCATCAGAATTAACCAGATTTATACCAACAGATTCCATACGATCTCTCCCGGAAGATAATCTATGCTCTAAAATCTCATTTTAAGGTATCCTTGTATATCAGCCAAAAGGATTATATTTACAGAATTTTTGACCAAAATGGATACCTGGATGAATTTTAATGCAAAATGTTCCGAAAAAAAGGACGCCATGCAAAATTCCTGACAAATCGATCCGGAAGAAGAGGTTCAGAGGATAAATCATGAAAATAACAATTATCAGTGTCGGAAAACTGAAGGAAAAATACTGGACAGGAGCCATTGAAGAGTACTCGAAGAGACTCACAAGGTACTGCAGCCTCGGCATCGTAGAAGTGGCAGATGAAAAGTGTCCCGACAATGCGGGTCCGGAGGACAGAAAGATCATCCTGAAAAAAGAGGCTGAACGGATCGAAGCAAAGATCCCTGCAGACGCCTTCGTCGTGACCATGGAAATCGGGGGCAGGGAGTTCGATTCGGAAGGTTTTGCCCACTGGCTGGATAAGCTGCCCCATCAGGGATACTCCCATCTTGCACTCATTATCGGCGGCTCCCTCGGCCTGGGAGAAGAGATAACACGAAGAAGCCAGCTCGCTCTCTCTTTTTCACGGCTGACCTTTCCCCACCAGATGGTGAGGGTCATTCTGCTGGAACAGATCTACAGGGCCTACCGTATCATCCGGAATGAGCCCTATCACAAGTAGGGATCAGCGGAATTCACGGACTGTTTCGGCCCTGCCGCTCCCGGCGGCGAGGCTGCGCGGGGTCTGCCCGCTCTGATCCTTAAGATCAGGATCCGCTCCCGCATCCAGGAGAAGCCTGACCCCGGGAGCATTGCCCGATTCCGCCGCATAGTGCAGAGCCGTACGCCCCTTCTCATCCCGGACATCAATTCCGGAAGCCTCGGACCGGAGCAGAAGTTCCAGAATTTCCCAGTGATTCAGACGGGCCGCCACAAGAACGGGAGGATAGCCTCTTGAATCGAGACTGTCCGGATCGGCCCCCTCGGCCAGCAGCATACGGACAACATAAAACTGACCGTTCAGAACAGCCTCTGCCAAAGCGCTGCCCGACTGAAGAACCGCAGTGAATCCCAGAGTGAGATGGGCTCCGATGATCCTGTACCGCCACCGGGAAAGCTCATCGGTACCGTCTCTTTTTTCAAGAGTGACCAGGGCGGTCCTCTTCTCATAGGGGCTGAGGATATACCCTTTGAGGATCATATCGTCCACCAGGTCCTTATCGTCCGCCGGTGTGTAGGAATAAACGGTCTTGGCGGTATTGTAGTTTCTGAACAGATCGATTTTGATGTGCTTGGTCAGACCGCCGGGGTGATTCTCCGTCTCCGAACGGTCCAGTGTATAGACCATCCGGTAGGAGTCGGATTCATACTCGAAGATCTGCCCCCCCGACCGAAAGTCCGATGCGGGAGTAACCGAAAAGCGGACAAGCTGGGGAAACCATTCCGGATGGATGGTCCAGAGTTCCGCAGGTGTCTGCCCTTCCAGCAGGGTCCACCGGGGACTTTCATAGAGGGTCCTGTCTTCGACAAGATCCAGAATAGTCCACTGCCAGTAGGAGATTCCGTTTTCGCCGGGAGTGACGGTTCCATAGGCGAATTCGCCGCTTTTGGACCAGCCGATCGCGTACAGAGACATCCTGTCGAAGACAAATTCATCCAGGAGAACCGGACCGGTCCAGCTGTTCTGGGCGGACAGGGGAAGAAGAGCCGAAAAAAACAGGAAAAACCGCGGAAGGAACTGTCTTGCAATTCTGTACATGTCTTTCTAATATACCAGAAGAATTTATAAAAATCATCCCGAAACCCCGTCCCTGAGGAGGGGCTTCATAAAGGAAAACAGAATATGAATATGAACAGCATGACGACCCTGGCGACACTGATCATTATCGGGATCAGTTACCTGAGCCCCTGGTTTCAGGAACAGTTGAGATCTGTCGGCTTTTTTGCTCTATCGGGAGCAGTTACCAACTGGCTGGCCATCCACATGCTCTTTGAGCGTGTTCCCGGTCTCTACGGTTCCGGCGTCATTCCCCTTCATTTTGAAGATTTCAAAAAGGGGATCAGGAATCTCATAATGGAACAGTTCTTTACGTCCGAGAATGTCTCGAGACTGATGCAGGGAGAAACAGGAGTCCTCACGGAAAAAGTGGATTTCACGGCAGCGGCGGAAGCGGTGAATTACGACAGGATCTTTGACGGCCTGTGCGAAACGATTCTCACATCCTCCTTCGGCGGCATGCTGGGAATGTTCGGTGGGGCTTCGGTTCTGGAGGGTTTCAGAGCACCCTTTAAAGAGAAGACAAAATCCATCATCATCACCGAAACCTCAACTCCCGAGTTCCATGCGATGCTGGCCGGCTCCATGAATACGGAAAAGGCCGCCGGCGATATCATCGCCAAGGTAGATTCCATAGTCAGGAAAAGACTGGATGAACTGACCCCTCAGATGGTGAAGGAAATCGTTCAGCAGATGATCAAAAAACACCTGGGCTGGCTTGTCCTCTGGGGAGGAGTTTTCGGCGGGCTTATCGGGCTGATCATGAGTCTGGCCGCTCTGATCTGACCTGATTTTCCCGGGCCTGTACGGCTCTTTGTAAACCGGAAAAGTGTGAACCCGTGATTTCCAGGCCGTGA
>QKJO01000176.1 GCA_003249275.1 Spirochaetaceae bacterium | reverse complement strand
GAACTCTATGTCCGTGTCCATAATTTTGTGTATCTCATGAGCCAGCACCTCGGCGGCATTGATATCCCTTTTTCCCGGCAGAAGGAGGGCGAACTCGTCGGCATGGAGTTTGTAGAGTCCGAATTCGGAGGATTCCAGATGGTCTCTGTACCGGAGAGACACCTCCTTGAGCACGATGTCGCCGCCCATGATGCCGACAAAGTTGTTGATCTCCTTGAAGTCGTCAATGTTGACAAGGATCAGGGTGTTGTCAATGTTCTGTCCGATATCACTTATAAGTTTCCGCCTGTTGGGAAGGGAGGTAAGCTCATCAAAAAAATGCTGGGAAAAGATTTTGTCTTCTTTGGCCTGGGAAGATCTTGCAAAGATCAGGGTCATGATGAAGATCACCGAAAAGACAACGGCTCCCTCGACATAGGCGCCGCCTGATACGGAAGGATAGACCCCCCTCATATGATTTGTTGTGTAGATCAGAATAATGAAACCTGACAGAAGAACAGAATAAACAGCGCCGCCTTTCACGCCTCCGATATAGAATGAAATGATCGGCAGGATCAGAATCCAGGCCAGGGCGATTTCTCTGTCCGCCCCCAGAATCTGGTAGAACAGAAGATGGACCGTCAGAATGACAAGTCCGATTCTGTAGGCTCTGCGGTGATTTCTGAATGTTCCGAGATACACACCCAGGAGGACAATCTCCAGGGTCGTGAACAGGCACATGACACCCATGGGAAAGTTGTGTCTTGATGTGAAATTGAAATAAGCATTGATCAACAGGATAAGAACTGCAAAAGACATCAGTCCCAGGACCTGACGGACTGTCTTTCGTTCTATCGATTCCAAAATTCGTTTCATAATCGTGAGGTGCAACCCGTATTTTTAAATTGCGGCATCAATCCCTAGTAAAAAACTAAGTTTAACAATGACCAACTGTTTAAATAATACAGGTACTGCACCTCAATGAAAAGAGAAAGTTTCTGACATATTAAGAATTTATGTAAAAATCCAATGTCTTTCTCAGGGCGCCGGGGCCCTCTATCATCCGGTTGAACATCTCCTGAATCCTGGAATCCAGACCCGCTTCCTTCAGGGAGCAGCCGAAAATCTTTGTATTGGAGAGGATCTTTGAGAGATCTCCCGATTTGTCGCCCAGGTGAATGGACGACAGGAGTCCTGTCAGTTCTTCCGCCATAGGATCGGGGCTCAGAGTAAAGGGCCTGCCTTCATCATCCACCGACAGAAGGTACCGGCACCAGGCGGCAATGGCCAGGGGGATTCCCGTCAGATCGGCCGGATTGAGGTCCGGGTCTTTCATGTAGGATTTGATGGTCTCGCCGAACCGGATTCCCACCTTCTGGGAGGTATCGGAAGCGATTCTCTGGGGCGTATCGGGTATAAAAGGGTTTGTGAAGCGTTTTGATACGACTTCGTCGATGAACTCTTTCGGATTGAGAATTCCCGGATCAATAACCACGGGAAGCCCTTCCTCGTAACCGATTTTCATAACCAGTTTCTTCAGCAGGGGATCGGCCATCTCCTCCCAGATGGAGGTAAAGCCCAGAACGCATCCCGTTACGGCGAGAGCCGTATGGAGGGGGTTCAGGCAGGTGGTGACCTTCATGGTCTCCACATTGTTGACCGTGGCTCTGTCGGTGAAGAGAACTCCGCCTTTTTCAAGGGGAGGACGGCCGCCGGGAAAGCGGTCTTCGATGACCAGATACTCGCTGACTTCGGAGTTGACGAAGGGTGCCATATAGGTATTTTTTGAGGTGATAATGGGTTCCATCTCCTCAAGACCCAGCTGAATCAGTGCTTTTTTGACTCCCTCGTCGGGACGGGGTGTGATCTTGTCGATCATTGAGAAGGGGAAGAAAATTTTGTTCTCGTCTTCCAGGTAGGAGAGGAAATCCTTTCCGGCGAAACCCTTTTTCACCCAGGCTTCGGCCATTGTCAGGACGGCGGATCTCAGCTTCTCTCCGTTGTGGGAGCAGTTGTCCATGCTGACCAGGGTGAGGGGAGCCGCTCCCGCATTGAACCGGTGCAGCAGCAGAGCGGCGGTGACGCTCATGGCATGAACGGGCCGTTCGGGACCGTTTTCCATATCCTGAGCAATCACGGAAAAGTAGTTTCCGCTGCCGTCCTGAAGGGCATATCCCTTCTCGGTAATCGTATAACTGGCCATCTTCAGGGAGGGGTTGGCAAAGTAGCTCTTGAGCTGGTCAAAATCGCCGTTATCCCGGCTTGTGGTCAGACTGGAGACAACGCTGGCTACCACTGTCTTGTCGAAATTGCCTTCCGAATCCATCATGACCGCCAGGGACAGGTTGTCGTAGGGCCTGTAGATCTTTTCAATGACTTCGTAATCAAAGGTTTCCACGGCGATGATACCCTTGTCGCAGAATCCTTTATTCAGAAGATCCTGATGGATACGGGCAATAAAGGCCCTGAAAATGTTTCCGGCCCCGAAATGAAGCCATTCCGGATTTTCAATGGTCTCTTTTTTGACTTTTCCGTAATCAAAGAGGGGCAGGGCGACTCCGGCATTCTTCCAGAAATCTCCGTCCTGCAGATTTTTAAGACTCATTTTCATGGCGTTACTCCTTTTCAAACTGCCGGGACTCACATAAAGCCCCGGGTATGTACTCTATCGGTTCGGCGGCTCTTTACAGACCGGCGAGATTTTTGACTTTATTCCAGACTGTTTCGTTCACGGGGATGCCGTTTTTTCTGTTCTCCAGGCGGGTCCTTACGGTGCCTTCACCAGGATAGCTGATCCTGCCTCCCTCTCTGTCGGGATCTGCCGTGTGCAGCTGGCCGATGGTTCCTTCCAGACTCTCCTTTATGAAATCCGACCCGCCGAAACGCTTCGGATCAAAG
>QKJO01000015.1 GCA_003249275.1 Spirochaetaceae bacterium | reverse complement strand
ATCAAACATCTGGCGGAGGACTCGGTGAAACAGACAATCGTCCATGAAAAGCCGGACTGGTTCGATGAGCTGAGCAACAGGGAAAAGCAGGTGCTCAAACTCCTGTCCAACGGCCTCAACAACAAGGAAATCGCCGACGAACTTTTCATCGCGGAGCAGACCGTCAAGAACCATGTCAGCCTGATTTACAACAAACTGGGGACCCATGACAGGCTGAAAGTGATCCGGATTTCCAAAATATACCTCTAGGTTCAGACTGTACCGGAAGATCAGTACTCACATCAGTACTTGAGTACCTTTCCTTGAGACGGGAATTGTATAAAAATGAATTCAGACTCAATATCCAAGTCTTTAAGGAGATGTTATGAAAAAGTTACTTACCACTGCATTGCTGATTCTGCTTGCAGTCAACTTCTCTTTTGCAACCGGTTCAACGGAAGCAAAGGAAGACAGCGGAAGCGGCAAGGTTAAACTTGTCTTTACCAGCTGGAGAACCGAAGACATTGAACGGATGAACCGGATCAATGAATCCTTCACAAAAAAGTATCCCAACATTGAAATTGATTTTCAGCCCGTGAAAGATACTGAGTATGATGCTCAGCTCAAACAGTCTCTGGCTGCCGGTGTGGGTGCCGACATCATCTTTCTCCGGTCCTACGATTCGGGCTACCAGATCTACAAGACCGACTCCCTGATGGACCTGAATGACATGCTCCCCGAACTGAAGGCCTTCCCCTCGGCAGCCGTTGCCGCCTGGGCCACACCCGACAAGAAGAGCTACGGTATCCCCGCAGCCGGTGTTGTACACGGTGTTTACTACAGAAAGAGCATCTTCAAAAAATATAACCTCCAGGTGCCCCAGACCTGGGATGAGTTTATGAAAGTCTGCGAAACCCTCAAAGCCGGCGGCGAAACCGTTTTTGCTCAGGGAACAAAAGACAACTGGATGCTTTATGAAGTCATGTACTCCGGCCTGGGAGCCAACTTCTACGGCGGAGAAGAAGCCAGACAGACACTTATGAACAAGGAAGCCCGCTTCACAGACGCCAACTTCCTCCTGGCCATGAAGAAGATGAAAGAACTTCAGCCCTACTTCCCCGACCGGTTTGAAGGAATTGACTATGTCACCATGCAGCAGATTTTCGGTACCGGAAATGCAGCCATGTTCATGGGCGGAAGCTGGGAAATCGGTATCTTTGAAGACCTCGGCGGCCTGGAAGATGTCGGTTACTTCGCTCCTCCCCTTGCCAAGAAAGGCGACACACTCCAGTACTGCTTCCACGTAGACGCCGGTATCGCCATGAACAAGAACACAAAATACCCCGAAGAAGCCAAGCTCTATATGAAATGGCTGGCCTCTCCCGAGTATGCCCAGCTCTATATGAACGAGCTGCCCGGATTCTTCAGCTATACTCCCGGAACCTACACACTGACCAACTCCCTGGCTAAAGAGATGGAAAGCTATGTGGCTAAATCCATCCCCACCGTCAGAGTGGTATGGGAAAAACTGTCGGCCCAGGCTCCCAGCGGAAACGAGCTTGTGGGTGAAGCTATCCAGATGATGTATGCCAATGAACTGACTCCCGAACAGGCTGTGAAGTACGTCGATGACGGACTGGCCTGGTACTACAAGTGAGTTCCGCCGGCTGATTGACAATAGAAAAAGCTCTCTGTTCTTCAGAGAGCTTTTTTAAACCGGCTGAACCTGTTTCATTTCATTTAAAAATGGAAATCACTACGGTAAAAAAAGAAGGAGGAGTTTCATGCTTGAGGCGAGAAGAAAACATGCCAGGTTTCTGTTTCTGTTCATTTTCCCGGCATTTATCATCTACACAGTGTTTATGCTGCTGCCAATCCTGAACTCTATGAAATACAGTCTCTACTCGGGAGACGGGCTGATCCCCAATCAATTTGTCGGTCTTGACAACTACATACGACTCTTCTCGGAAGAGCGGTATTTTACCAAGTTCTGGAATGCCTTCCGGAACAATATAAATTTTTTCATCATCGTGACCCTGATTCAGAACGTTCTGGGATTTTTCATGGCCGTACTGGTCTCCCGGTCCTACAGGGGCGCCAAGTTCTTCAGAAAACTCAGCTTTCTCCCCACCACCCTTTCGGTTCTGGTGGTCGGTTATATCTTTAAACTGATCCTCAATCCCTACTACGGGGTATTCGACAAGTTTCTGGTCATGCTGGGACTGGACAAGCTCATCCTCCCCTGGCTGGGCGATCCCCGGACGGCCCTGTTTGTGGTATCCGTTGCCGTCAGCTGGCAGTTTTTCGGCGAGTCCGTCCTCTTCTATACCTCCGGCATCGACAGCATCAGCAAGTCCATCATGGAGGCCGCCTGTATCGACGGAGCCAATATCTGGCAGGAGATCTACCACATCATCCTTCCGTCGGTCCTGCCCATCATCGGAATCGTTACAATCCTGATCTTCATCGGAGACTTCACCCAGTTCGATATCATCTTCGCCATGACCGGTACCAGGGGCGATCCCAACTACAGTACTGACCTCTTCGGTTCTCTCTTCTACAGAACCGCCTTCGCCTCCTCCGAGAGAGGCGGCTGGGGAACGGGAATGGGAGCCGCCGTCGCCACCATGATGTTCATCATCGTGACCATCGGGGTCGGTATATTCATGACCTTTTTTACAAAGATGAAGGAGGCCCTTGAAAAATGACAGCCAAGAAAATTCTGGGAAAGGGCGGCCTGTACATCGCCATGGTCATCTACGCGCTGACCATCCTGGTCCCCCTGTTCGTTATGATCATGACCTCTTTCAAATCGAATGCGGAGATCTTCAAGAACCCCTTCGGACTGCCCAAGAGCTTCAACCTGGACGCCTATATAAACCTTTTCGTCATATCCAACTACGGAAAGTACTTTCTGAACAGCATCGGCGTCACCGTTATCTCTCTGGCC
>QKJO01000244.1 GCA_003249275.1 Spirochaetaceae bacterium | reverse complement strand
GACCAGACCCGTCCCTGCATTGACAGATCCATATTCTTTCTGAACAACACTTCCAGACTCGTATTCACCAGAGGGAGGGTCAGAAAGAGACAGAAGGCGGACAGAGTCATCCCGGCAACGGTCCTGTTCAATCCGATCAGGGCGATAAACAGGCCTGCCGATGCAAGTGAGACCGGCAGAATCGCAGACTGGTCCCGGCTCTTCCCGAAGAGGCCTATAAGGAGGCTGCTGATCAAAAGACCTGTGGCGGCCAGGGACTGCACCTTTCCCAGGGTCGAAGGATCCGAAACAGCCAGGATCACAGGGGTGAACAGGACCTGAACGACACCGGTCAGAAACGTCAGTAGAATTGTGAGATTAAGAAGCCTTATAAGAACGCTTTTTCCGATGAGATAACGGAAACCGGAAAGAAAATCGGCAGCTAAGGACTCTCTGACCGGATGAGCGGTTTCTACTGTATGGACAAAGGCATTCCGCCTGACGGCGAGAACCGCCAGTGCCCCCATAAGAAAGGTGACCATGTCGATGACAAGAAGCAGGGGCATGGAAAACCTCGCGATCAGCAGGCCGGCCGCCGCAGGAGCGATCAGGAAACGGGAGGCTTCGGTCAGCTGGATCAGTCCTCCCGCCCGGGCGTACTCCGCCTCATCCAGAAGCTCCGAAACGGAGGCTTTAAATGCAGGTGAATGGAAAGCTGTGAATAGAGAACTCAACCCCACCCCTGCCGCCAGCAGACCCGGCGAACAGGGGAACATATGAAAGAGAAGGATGAGCACAAGGGTGCCCGCCGCCGAACCCAGATCACCCAGGATCATCAGAGTCCTCCTGTTCCATCTGTCTGCAGCCACTCCGCCCAGAGGAGTCATAACCACGGACGGGAGAAAGGCAGACAGAAGAAGCAGGGCAAAAGCGGACGTGCTGCCCTTGATTTCCAGAACATGCACCCCCAGGGCAAAGGCGCTGATGCCGCTTCCGGTTTTCGACAACAGCTGACCTGACAGGATCAGAAGAAAGCTGCCCGAACCGGTGTAACGGGATTTGCCGTCTGTCATTCAGTCATCCCTCCTGACTGCCGGTCCGAGCCCTCGCCGGACCGGGAAAAGAAGAGGGATCTGTCATAAATGACGATCAGAAGGGCAAACAGCATCAGAACCCCTGTCTGAATGCACTTGGTGTCCTGGGTCATGGAGAGGGCTTCCTGGGACATGTTGATGATAAAGTGAAAGAGTACGGCAGAGGCCACGCTTTTTCTGTTCTTCAGACAGATCCAGCTGATGATGAAGCCCATGGGAAGGATGCCGACGAAAAAGTTGAGGGCATAAAAGACGTTCTGCTCCAGGATCTCAAACTGATAGGAGCCCCGGACCAGCAGGAGGGGAAGGTGCCAGAGTGACCAGAGGAAACTGAAGATGAGAGTCGCCTTGAAAACACTGAATTTCTGCAGAAGGCTGTCATAGGCATACCCTCTCCAGCCCAGTTCTTCAAATGCCGCGGCCAGAAGGAGGACGGCCAGAACGGGTACGACTCCCGTTGAAAAGGAGAACCCTTCAGCCGGCAAAAACTGATCCGGAGATCCGCCGAAGGCAACCGACAGGCTGATGGAGATGAGCACCGAGACCGGCATGATCAGCAGAAAGACGGGCAGTATTTTCAGTCGTATCCGTTTCAGATTGACCAGTCTGTTCAGAAAATCCTTTTTCAGACCGGCATCACCGGAAGCGAAGGTCATTATAAGTGAAACGGCAAAGGGAGTGAGAAGCCCGGGAAGCATGAGAACCATGTACAGCCCTCCCCTTGATTGTTGACTGACTGCCGCTCCCGCAAGCCAGAAAAGACAGGTGATTAAAAATGTGAAACCGTAATAGCGGCCGGCCTTGAATTTGTAACTGTTGTTCATATCAATACTCCTTAATTCGATATTTCAGAAAACATAGAGAAACTGAAGACTCATGAAGAAACCGTCACCTGGATTCTGAATCGTCTCATTTCCGGTCAGGCTCTTCCCGAAGGCATAACCGCCGGTGATTTCCAGAAACGACAGATCCAGGGTGGTATAGAGGGAATTCCAGGCCAGACTGAGAGACTCATCATTCCCCCCGGACAGATCGGCGCTGTATTCGTCGGCCCGGAATCCGGCCCGGAGTCCTGCAAAATCACCCCATTCATGATCCCCGGGAAAAAACCGGTATTCCAGATTGGCATCATATTGGATTCCGCCCTCGTCCCAGGCGGATGCATCGGCAACAAGCAGGGAGGAATTGAACCTGAACCGGCTGCCGGGTCCCAGGGTGACTTCAAGCATGGGGGAGGTTATGAATTCAGCGATCAGAGACACGACGGGATTGAGATATTCATAATGAACATAGGGAAGGGGCAGGACGGGCCAGGGAGTACCGTTTCCCGTTTCGATCCCCCAGTCGGAGAGTGCCAGAGAAGCCCCTAAGAGAAGCGTATGACGTCCTCTTTCCATGACCCGGTTCCCGTAGCCGCCGACAAAAGCCAGGGTCCCCAGCCCTCCGGCAACGGGGAGATCGGAAGAACTCTTCAAAAGGGTAAAAAACTGATGCCTGCCCTGATTCTTCCGGAAGACGAACTCCACATTGCCGTACACCCCCGGATAGCCCTCGGGCCGATCTTCCTCCAGTGACGAACGGCTGTAGTCCAGCATAACCAGAAAGCTGTCACTTCCATTTTCTCCGGATGAATCCTCATCCGCCGACATGACGGCAAATCCACCTCCGAAGGTGTTCAGAGTCTGAGTTTCCAGAGAAAGACTCTCAAAATGAACGAGGGGCATTGTCATGATATCTCCGCGTTTCTCCGATTGAGCACTCAAGCCGGCAGCGGCAAAAACACTCATTATAATCAACATCTGTATTTTATTAAACATCTTAAATCTCCTGTGATATTCCCATCCTTTATTTTCCGGTTTTTG
>QKJO01000224.1 GCA_003249275.1 Spirochaetaceae bacterium | reverse complement strand
CGAAGTGACCGATCTTATGGATTTTTTCGAAATTGACCTTCCCCTCCACAAATTTGATCCCTACATTGCCAGACTCTTCCTGGCGGATACGGAGAAAGGAGAGTCTTCCGTTTTTCCCATACTGGCGGGAATCGATGAATTCAAGGCATCTCTGACCGGGGATTTTCCGGAGGACGCCGTAGCTCTGGACAAATTTTTCTCAACAGGAAAATCAATGCTTGATGAACTGGTTTTCCTGAAGACCGAACCGACCATCCCGGAGAGTCTCGGTATCCTGTTGAAGTGTCCGGACATCATCAGGAATTCAGGGAAAACCTACAAGGCCTATCTGAAGGATTTCGGTTTCAGAAATCCACTGCTTGTGGAAATACTGGACAGTTTTTCCTCCTTCAGTGCACTCTCCGGAGACCGCTGTGCCGCTCTTCTGACGGCCTGCGCCATGATGACCACCCTGCAGGGCAGTTACCGGCCTGCAGGAGGATTCATAGGATTTGCCGCCTCCATGGTCAGAAAAATCCGCGAAAAGGGGGGAGAAATCCGATTCAATACTCAGGCGGACAGAATCCTCACACACCGTGGAAAAATCCGGGGTGTTCAGTGCGGAGAGGAAGTCATCAGCTGCGATGCCGTGGTTGCCTCGGGAGATACCTTCCGAATGATCGATGACCTTCTCGGCCGGGATATCCTCAAAAGCAGGGGACCGCGGTACTACAGAAAATACAGCAAAGCGGCTCCCGGTCCCTCCTCTTTTACAATCTATCTGGGACTGGATGAGAAGATTGATCTCAAGGCCCTGGGATTCGACTGCGGATACAACATTCTGACAACGGGCATGTCTGCTCATGAGGAGGCGTTCCGTCTGTGGGAGAAGGGAGAGTCTCTGAGAAGGGATGACTGCTTCCATATGGCCGTCATCTCTCCGTCGGCTTCTGCTGGAGGGAAAAATACCCTTGTGATCCACGTTACTCCCGCAGCCATGGGAGAGTGGGAGAGTCTCAGGACCGTTGACAGAGTACTGTACGACGAGAAAAAACGGGAGTGGGCCTCCTTCTATCTCGACAAGGTGGAGCAGTACATGATCCCCGATCTCAAATCGCATATTCTCTTTCAGGATGCTGCGACGCCTGCTACCTACGGCCGGTATCTGGGAAGCCGGGGAGGTTCCAACAGCGATATGCTCTGCGTTCCCCGCAATTTCGGCATGTTCCGTCTTCCTTCCCGGACACCCGTCAAGGGGTTGTTCCTTCCCAAGTTCAGTCACGGCATCTGGCCGAGCCTGCAGGCGGGACTGCAGATGGTCGATATGATCTCCGGCGGCAGGATCATGAATGGCCAATCCAGGTATATTCATGAGCAGTAGTATTCATTTCGTAAATTCAATGGTATTATAGGGACATATATTTTCTCTGGAGGAATTTGTGAGAAAGCTTGTCATTGTTTACTTTGTTCTGATCAATCTGACAGGTTTTGCCCTGGCGCTTCTGGAAGGGGCGAATTTTCCCGCAGGAAGGGATTTGTTCCTCAATAAACCCTCTGAAATCAGAATGCTGACGGTGTCCGCTTTCGGCGGTGCATCCGGTTCCTACGGCGGTTATGTCCTCTCCGGTCGGAACAATTTGCTGGACAACAGCGAGTTCCGTACGGCTCTGACACTTCTGATCGGGCAGAACATCATTTCTCTGCTCATTGCTCTTAAATCATTCAGGAAAAGAAAACGGTCGGCCGACTACAACCGGTCCTCCCTCTCTCTGAAGTAATTCCGGCATACTCTGCTATTTGAGAAATCTCTCTTCAAATTCCGTTGCACCCACGGGCGGACTTGTTATATAGCCCTGAATATACTGGCAGCCTTCCGCAATCAGGCAGTCGAACTGTTCGATT
Source organism: Spirochaetaceae bacterium (assembly GCA_003249275.1). Next base: position 1,058 of record QKJO01000224.1, on the reverse strand, counting down.
CTCTCGATACCCTCGGCAAGAGTGCTGAAGCCGAAGGTTCTGGATATGCCCAGAATGGCCCTGACCATTTCCACACTGAATTCATCATCGGGCAGGTTATCCACAAATTCCTTGGCTATTTTCAGAGTATTGATGGGAAACTGGTTCAGAGCGCTCAGGCTTGAATAACCCGTGCCGAAATCGTCCAGCATGACTTCCACGTCCATCTCCTGAAGAGCTCTCATTTTTCGTCTGAAATCCTCCGGGTTTTCCATGACAGCGCTTTCGGTCAGCTCCAGGTGCAGTGCTTTTCCGGGTATCTTCAGGGCCTTGAGCGCCGTTGCGACAGTGTCGATGAAGTCTTTCTGCTCCAGCTGGACGGAAGAAACATTTACGGAAACCTGAATATCCGAATTGAACTGCTTTCTCCATGTCTTTACCTGTCTGAGGGCATTGTAGAGGACCCATTTTCCCAGATAGTTGATGAGACCGCTCTCTTCGGCCAGAGGTATGAATCTGGAGGGAGTGACTGCTCCTTTCTGCGGAGCATCCCAGCGGAGCAGAGCCTCGCAGGCTACCACTTCCCTTTTTGTATTGACTATGGGCTGGTAGGCGACATGAAATCCTTCAAAATTGTTGAGAATGCACATCCTGAGAACAAATTCCAGGGACTGGTTCTCATGGTACCCTTTTCCGATCTCGGGAGAATACAGAAAGCCGTTCCAGCTTTTCTCCTCATATATTCCCAGGGCTATCTCGGCATTCTGTTCCAGCTCATCCAGGGAACGGGCATGTTCGGGATAGAGGGCTACACCGACATTGCAGCCGAAACTGACATCAGAAGCCGGCGGATTATGGGACTCGGCGACTTTCAGGATCATCTCGTCGATCTTGTCTTCCACGCTTTTCTGATCTTTGTACTCGGGGATGATAAACAGAAATTCGTCCGAGCGGTCTGACTGGTACAGGTTCTCTTCGCCGACGATCGGTTTCAGACGCTCCGAGGTGACATACAGGAGTACTTTCATCCTGTCTCTTGTATGACGGATCCTCTGGTAGTTTTTATCCAGTCTCAGTAT